>JAAUOI010000058.1 GCA_012036375.1 Allobrachymonas sp.
TTGACACCCGTCGCATGGGCGCAAACCACACCCGCAGCCACCGCCGCCTCCCCAGAATGGATCAACGCCGAAGTCACCCGCTTGCAGCTTGACCGCAACCGCGTCACGCTCAAACACGAGGTCATCCCCAGCATCAAAATGGACGCAATGACCATGCCCTTCAAACTCAAAGACAAAGCCTTGTTCGAGAGCTACAAGGTAGGTGACAAAATTCAGATCGTGGTAAAAAACGACGATGGTGAATTGTTCATCACCCAAGTGCGCAAAGCGAAGTGAGTCGGCCATGAACCACTCTTATTTCCATAGCACTCCGCGCAGATTTTATGCTGGCCTTAGCCTGTTTTTGCTTACAAATGCAGCTTTTGCACTGCCTGTGGGCTTCAAAGACAGTTGGATGACCATGGGCGAGGTAGGCCGCGACTATTCAGAAGCCAATTTGATGTACACCTTTAGCCAAAAAACCGCCATCGGTGGTGGCGTGACGGGGCTGAAATGGAAGCACACCACCCCCCTGGGCATCACGCACAGCAGGCGTTTTGAAACCGTAGATGCACACGTCAACCACCGCCTCGGGCATATTCCAACGCGCGAGGCGCAGGCCAACATTTATCTGCAAATGGGCATCGGCCAAGGGCGCGGCAATTTCTTTGGTGGCACGCAAACCGTGCTCATGCCCGGCATTCAGCTGGACTACGAAACCCGCCGAATTTACGCCGCCTACAAGTGGCACGGCAGCTACTCCAAAGCGCTGGACTACACGCGCTACAGCCTCTCTAGCGGCTTCTCGTTTTACAAAACGGAATACGACGAATGGCAGCCGTGGATGATCTTAGAAGCCTCGCGCAAAGGCGGTGATTTGAAAGACGCCACAGAAGTCACGCCCTACATTCGCTTCATTCACAAAACCCTGTTCGTCGAAGCCGGCGCGCCTTTCCAAAAAGGGAAAAGCCAAGGTCTCAAAGTCAATTTCCGTTATACGTTCTAAACTGTTCTCATTTTTTTATTTAGGAGATTCATCATGAAAAACTTTTCCTCAACTACCAAATCAGTAGCACTCTGCGCAGTATTCTTGCCGGCTACTGCCCTCTTTTCCTTTGCAAATGCTGCAGATGTGGCCAAAGTCACGGTCAATGGCATGGTTTGCGCCTTCTGCGCACAAGGCATTGAAAAAACCATTTCTAAAATGCCGCAAACCAAGGCGGTGTACGTCAACCTTGAAAAACGCATCGTCGCGGTTGAACCCAAGGACGGCCAGAAACTGGATATGGCAAAAATCAAAGCCGGCATCGTGGATGCGGGCTACGATGTGGTCAAAACCGAAACCGTGACGGGCACGACAGTCGCCGCCGTCAAAGCCGAACTCGTGGGCAAAAAATGAGCACGCTTTTAACGTCGGAAGACGGCACGGCGCAATCGCGCAGCAGCTTTTTCACCTCCGTCCTCAGTCTGTTTGCCAGCAGCTCCACCTTGATCTGCTGCGCCTTGCCTGCGCTGCTGGTGGCGCTGGGCGCAGGCGCAGCGCTCTCGGGGCTGGTGGGCGCATTCCCGCAAATCGTGTGGCTGTCCGAGCACAAGGTCGGCCTCTTCATCTTCGCCGGCTTGATGCTTGCAGCCAGTGGCGCTTTGCAGTGGATCAATCGCAACGCGCCCTGCCCGGTAGACCCGGCGCTGCGCGATGCTTGCCTGCGCACGCGCAAGGTGTCGATGCGCGTGTATTGGGTGAGCGTGGGGATTTATCTGGTGGGCGGGTTTTTGCGTTTGTGCTGCCTTGGCTCGCGAGCTAAAACCAAACTTTCGGGCGCGAAAGACGCGAAAGTGACGCAAAAAAATACCAGAAAATCCAATCCACATTTTGTTGAGTTTTTTTGTATTTTTCTTTTTCGGGTCTTTCGCGTAACTTTGCGAATTTCGCGTCCGGCTTGTGGTGTTTTTTTACTTCGTCCCAACACGAGTTAAAGTAGCGCATGACCAAAACCATTCGCTACACGCTTGTTTCCATTCGGGATTTGCTCACCTCATTCGGCCCATTCATCCTACTGGGCATCATCTTGCTCGGCGTAGCGTATTGGTGGCTCAACCCCAATCCACCAAAAACCGTCACGCTGGCCACGGGTCCTGCGCAAAGCGCCTACGACGAGCTGGGCAAGAAATATGTGGCCTATCTCAAAAGCAATGGCATCACAGTCAAAACGGTGCAAACCGAAGGCTCGTCGGCTAACCTCAAGTTGCTGCGCGATGGCTTGGTCGATGTGGGCTTTGTGCAAGGCGGCACAAATGAGTTAACCGATGACGACCAAAGCAATCTAGAAACCTTGGGCAGTTTGTTTTTAGAGCCCATTTGGCTGTTTTACCGCGAAGATTCTGCGGCTCGCTTGCTCACCCCAGCCAGCTTAGGCAAACCCACTAAAAACTCATCCGCAACGCTTACGCCCACACTGGCCTCGCTCACGCAACTGCCCGGCTGGCGGCTCAATGTGGGCTCGGAGGGTTCAGGCGTGCCCAAGCTCATGACGCGCCTGCTTGAGGGCAATCGCGTCGAGGCCAAAGAGATTAAGCTGTCCACTCTTGATCAAACGCCTGCTGCCATTGCCCTGTTGGGCGGCGAGCTCGATGCGTTGGTGTTCGTGTCAGCCCCTGAATCGCTGATGGTGCAAATGCTGCTGCAAACGCCCGGCATCAAGCTGATGGATTTGCAGCAAAGTGAGGCGTATTCAAGGCGCTTTAATTTCCTCTCACCTGCGTTGCTGCCACGCGGCGTGGTCGATCTGGCGCTCGATAGCCCCAAGCAAGACATTCGCTTGGCCGGCCCCACCACCTCGCTCATCACGCGCGGCAGCACGCATCCTGCCTTGCTCCAACTGTTTACCAATGCCGCGCATCAAATCCATGGCGGATCGGGTTGGTTTGCCAAATCACGCCAATTTCCTAATGCGCAGCGCGATGAGCTGCCGCTGGCTCAAGAGGCTGAGCGCTATTTGAAGAATGGCCCGCCCCTGCTACAGCGTTACTTGTCATTTTGGATGGCCAATTTGATTGAGCGTATGTGGGTCGCGCTGTCTGTGATCATCGTGGTGTTGCTGCCGCTCTCGCGCATCTTGCCGCCGCTGTACACCTTCCGCGTGCGCTCCCGAATTTTCAAATGGTATGCCCAGTTGCGCGGTATTGAAGACCGCGATTCGCCCGATCCTCAAGTCCGGGCGCAACTGGTCGATGAGATCAATGCACTCGATGGCATGGTAGAGAAAATCAAAGTGCCGCTCTCGCATGCCGATGAGCTGTATGCCTTGCGCAGCAACATTCATTTGGTGCGCAAGAAACTCATGCGCTAAGCCTCAGCGCATTGAAATCAGATCAAATTCAAATCAGACTGATAGCTGGGCGGCGCTGCTGGCGCTTGGCGTGGCGAATCCTGCAATTGCATCATGTCGGAAATATCGGCTGGCATCGAGGCCGCATCCAAGGGCTTCAAAGGAAAGTCATCGTCACCCGGATCACCTGGTTCGATGTCAGCTTGAATCACTTCGTCATGTCGTTTTTTAAGATCGGTCATGAACGCATCAATGTTGCTTTGCGGTTGCTGAATGCTCAGTAGACCCGCTTGAATCTGCTTCATCAAATCGGGAATCTCGGCAACGAGTTTGTCTTTGTAGGCACCCGCGCGACGCTCGGATACGGTCCACAGCAAAATCTCCAGCACATGCTCGTAGCGCTGCTCATCTTGCGGATGCTGCGGATGCAATTGCGCCCGCGCGAGCACTTGCGCCCAAGGCCCCATAAGAAATTGTTTGATGAATACCGGCGCGTCTGATGCCTGTGGCCGCGAGACAAGCTGAAAAGCCAAGCGACTGGCCAGTTGCTTGCGCACTTCTTGCTGCGCGAGCTCACGCTCTTTTTTCTCATCGGTCAGTCTGACCATTTCATCAATTTGCTGCCAAACCGTCTGCATCTTGGCGGCCGCTTGCACATACGTTTTGCTGCTGGGCTGCACGGCTGCAACCAGGGCATCAAATAGTTTATTTACCGCTGTGAGAAATGCAGCAAATGCTGGGCTGGCCTTTGGATCGTCTTGCGCAAATACGATGCTGCGCTTGCTCACTTCATCAAGCAACAAGCGCGCTGGATGCGTGTCCTGCCTGAGCAAACTACTTTCTGCTCTGGCCAATCGCACCAGTGGCTCTTGCATGCGCTCCATCGCATCGCGAACCGGCTGAGGCACGCGCGCCAGTGTCGTACTCGTGCGGTTGCGAAAATCGCTCAGCAGCCGCTCGACTTTTTCTTCGATCTTGTCTTGAGCCAAGGCTTCTTCATCAGGGGGCATTTGCAGGCCGCGCTCTTGCATCAAGACCATGAGTCGCTCGGATTCTTCAATGTCACGCATCATGCGCGCCATCTCGTCGCCGCCTTGGCTGGCATCGTCATCGGGCAGCTCGGGCATGCCAAGCACCTGACGCATTTTGCCCACTGTGCGACGCGCCTCTTGCGCCAAGGCTCGCATCTCCGGCGAGATCGGCATGGGCGGTGGTGGCGTTTGTACAGGCGCTAAATTCTCTGGCGCTTTGCCCCCTTGGCCAAAAGTAAACGCGGCGTAATCTGCAAAATCTGCCTCTTTGGTTGACGCGCTAGGCTCACGGCTTGCCGGACTGCGCACCGTCGCCAGCATCTGCGGATACACCCAAGCCAATTGTGTGCCCAAGGCCGCGAGCAAATAGGCTTGCCAATGCTGGCGCTGCATGGTGTTGCCTTCACTGCGAGCAACCAGCTCGCAAATCGCACGAACATAAGACTGCGGCCCCATTGGATTACCGCGCATGCTGCCCAAGTCCAGCACGGCTTGCGTTAACGCCTCCAACTCTTGCGCACAAATGCGCATGTCGGCCACGGGCAGCACAGCCGCTTGCCCGGCCGGCAGTGGGTGGGCGCATGCCACGCGCAGCAGCGCGGGGAACTGGCGCACCCAACGGCGGCGGTGTGCATCCACGCCAGCGGCTGCGGAGTCAAGCTGGGCGCGTTGGTCAGGGTCTGGATTGGCGGTGGATTTGCGATCTAGGCTCAGCAAGGCACGCCCGGTCAAGTTTTCCATCACTTGCGAGGCGGTGTCTATCGCCAAGGCAAGTGCATTGCGCAGCAGTTCAGCAGGCTTCGCAGCAGATGTAGCCGTTGTAGCCGTTGTAGCCGTTGCAGGAGCTGTTGGTGCTGTTGGTGCTACAGCTACGGGCGCAGCCACATCCTTCTTGGATTCATCCAGCATGTCAAGCGAGAGGGTGGGAAACGGCGTGTCCATTGCGCTTGATTATTGCCCCATTCCGAGGCTCGCACCACACTTGGGGCATATTTCTGAAGGATGAAATATGGCTTTCTTGTGGTAACTGGATGTAGCCGACATGGCAAAAGGCATCGCGCCCTAGCCCTCTTGGTTCAATTCAAGCTTGCAGGGTGCTGCGCAGTCCAGTGCAGTGGCTTGCCGTGTGATGGTCTGAAGCTCGTCGTGATTTCCCAGTAAACTAAGCCGCATGCGTCATTTTTGCAACTCACTTTGGATTTATTTGCCGAAGTCATACTGCCTCAAAAAAATGAACCAAATCGGCCTTTAGCCGGCATGCAACCTGCGCCGAATGCTATTGATTTAGTAGCAATTGAAACGACTCTAGCCCCCTCTGCACGGCCTCATATCACCTCTGCAACTGCCTCGGATACCGCGTCCAATGCGGCCTGGCCTACTGCGCCAGACATGCCCCCCGCCGAGCCGCTGGCCAGCGTCTTGCGCCCCACCCAGTTTGCCCACCCCGCGCCAATCGCGAAGTGCGGCTACTGACTCAGGCGGGTAAGCGCTCGGGCGAAGGCGGCGGCGAATGCATCGTGGCTTATGAATTCAAACGCGCCAAACGCAAAACCATCGGCTTCGTGGTGGGCGCAGAGGGCTTGGTGGTGAGTGCGCCGCGCTGGGTGGCATTGGGCGAAGTAGACAAAGCCTTGCAAGAAAAAGCCATTTGGATCGTGCGCAAATTGGAAGAGGCCCAGCAGCGCCTAGCCAAGCAAACGCAGGCGCAGATTGAATGGAAAGAAGGCGCACTGATTCCCTTTCTTGGCGAGCAAGTGATTTTGGTGATTGACCCGCGCCAAATCTCAGGCTCGGGGACAGCCGCCCAGGGCATGGCGCAATTGCATACTGACGCAAGCGCCCTGCCCGGCGTACCGCGCCTGACACTGCACATCGGCCTGCCACACGACGCAAACCCTGAGCGTATCCGCGACACGGTGCAGGCTTGGTTGATGCGTCAAGCCAAACGCATCTTTGAAGAGCGCTTAAACCACTTTGCACCGCAACTGGGCGTGCGCTGGACGAAGCTGTCGCTCTCAAGCGCAGAAAGCCGCTGGGGCAGCGCCGGCAGCAATGGGGCGATTCGGCTGAATTGGCGCTTGATCCACTTTCGCCAAAGTGTGATGGATTACGTGGTGGTGCATGAACTGTCGCACCTGCGCGTAATGGATCACAGCCCGCGCTTTTGGAGCACGGTTGAATCGATCATGCCCGATTACGCGCAGCGCAAAGGCCAGTTGCGCGATGAAGCCATTCCGCGTTGGTAAATTGAAAGCATTCCCTTACTATATTATTGATAGCACTCTACGCAAATTTCATGCCGGCTAGATGCCGATTTTGTGGCGGATTCAACTACGAAGTGCGTCAGTGGGTAGTTTAATCGGAGTCAATTTCAAGCCATAGAACACCTCGTGAGGTGTTTTGTATCCCAAGCATTTGCGTGGCCGGTGGTTCAAGGCATACACCGCCTCATCGACCTGTTCTTGACTGATGTCTTGCAGATTCGTTCCCTTGGGGAAGTACTGTCTGAGCAAACCATTGGTGTTCTCGTTCAATCCACGCTCCCATGAGCAGTACGGATGCGCAAAGTACACCTTGGCCTCCAAGCAATCGGCCACATACTGGTGCTGAGCAAACTCCTTGCCGTTGTCAAATGTGATCGTGTGGCAGACCTGTTTGTGTGGGCGCAGCATCTCAATGATGGCCTCACCCACCCGTGTGGCCTCTTTGTTGGGCACTTGGGCCACCAGGCAGTAGCGCGATTTGCGCTCCACCAGCGTGACCAGAAAGCCTTTGTGATGTGAGCCCACCACGGTATCGCCCTCCCAATCGCCAATGCGCCTTCTTTTGTCCACAATGGCCGGGCGTTGCTCAATGCACACCCGGCCGGCAATCTGCCCGCGCCGCTCGCGTCCACTGGCATAGCGCTTGCGTCTGGCTTTCTGGCAGCGCAGGTAGGTGTACAGATCGCCGCAGGCGGCTTGGTCTTTGAGGATGTGCTGATAGATGCCCTCTACGCTGGGGGCAGCAATACCTTCAGCGTCCAGCCGCCCGCACACCTGCTGGGGCGATAAGCTCAGGCGCAGGTAGCAGTCCACATGCGCCAAGACGTGCGGGGCTATGGGTTTGGCGTTGCGGCTAGCTTGCTGGCAGCTCATGGCGTGGCTGTGTGCGATGGCTGCATCGTAGAGGCCTGTACAGCCGCAACGGGCGATCTCCCGGTCAATGGTGCTGCGGTGGCGCTGTAGTTGCTTGGCAATGGTTGTGCGGCTTTGCCCAGCTTGCAGCAGGGCACTTATTTGGTATCGTTCGTTCAGGCTCAATTGGGTATAGTTCATGCGCTACTTTCAGACTGGCAGGTCAAAAAAGAGAGCATCCTATCCTTCTTGAGCCTACCTGTTTACAGGTCGCGCACTTCGTAGTTGAATCCGCCTGTTTAAAATTTAACCTTTTTTGATGCTTCATCATGCTACCCTTCGCCACCCGCCTCCAAAACGTCGAAACCTCTGCTATCCGTGAAATCTTCAAGCTGCTGGGCAAGCCAGGTATCATCAGCTTGGCTGGCGGCTTTCCTGATGCAGCTTTGTTTGATGTCGAAGGCATTCGCCAAGCCTCGCAGCGCGCCTTGGCCGATAAGCCGGGCGAAGTCTTGCAATACGGCGCAACCGAGGGCTATCAACCGCTGCGCGAGCAACTGGCTCGCTATATGGCGGGCAAAGGCGCTCAGGTCGACCCGAGCGGCTTGATCGTCACCACCGGCAGCCAGCAAGCGCTCGATCTGATTGGCAAAACCATGATTTCGCCCGGCGACAAAGTGATTGTTGAAGCGCCGACGTTTTTGGCGACCATTCAGTGTTTTCGCCTCTACGGCGCGCACTTGATCGGAGCGCCGATTGATGCAGAGGGCGTGAAAGTAGATGAACTTGAAAAGCTCATCGTTGAGCATCAGCCGAAATTAATTTACCTCATCCCCACTTTTGGCAACCCCAGCGGTGCGATGCTGAGTCTGGCGCGGCGCAAGCGTGTATTAGAGCTGGCGGTGCAGCACAAAGTGTTGGTGGTAGAGGACGATCCGTATGGCGAGCTGTATTTCAATGCGCCGCCACCGCCATCGATGCTGGCTTTGTCCAAAGACATTGCCGGCAGCCGCGATTGGCTGGCGCACTGCGGCAGCTTATCTAAAGTGCTCTCGCCTGGCCTGCGCGTGGGCTGGTTGATTGGGCATCCCGAGCTGCTGGCCAAAGCCACCATGTGCAAACAATTCTCCGATGCACACACCAGCAATCTCGCCCAAGCCACCGCCAATGAATATTTGCAGATGAATCGCATGGACGATGCGCTGTCTCGCGTGCGCCCCGCGTATGCGCAGCGTGCGCAGGCGCTGTGTGCGGCACTCAAAAAAGTATTAGGTGACGGCATTGATTTTTCTGCGCCACAAGGCGGCATGTTCGTCTGGGCCCGGCTGACTGCGCCACGCGCAGATGCGCGAGAGTTTGCAAGCCAAGCTATTGAGCGCGGCGTGGCCTTCATTCCGGGCACACCGTTTTGCAGAAACCCCGATCACGCCACGTTGCGCCTGAGTTTCGCCACATCAAGCATCGAAAAAATCGAAGAAGCTGTGGCACGGCTCAAAGCTTGAGTACAAGACCATACGGATACACAAGCACTGCGTTTTCTGGCAATATCAAAATCGTGAAATTAGATATTCATCCGCCTACACCACTGGAATATTTCGCCACCTTGGTGGCCGATGATGATGCATTGCCGCTGCTCGAAGCCGCCGCCAGCATTGCGCAAGACGAATACCCCGAGCTGGATGTGCAGCAAGTCTTGGGCGATGTCGATCAGCTGGTGGCGCGGCTGAAGCGCCGCTTGCCGACAGACGCTGCCGCTTTGCACCGCTTGCGCGCCCTGCAACAGTTTTTCTACCGCGATATGAGCTTTGCTGGCAATGCGAACAATTATTACGACGCAGACAATTCCTATCTGCACGCCGTCTTGCGCACCCGCAAAGGCATCCCCATCAGCCTGGCAGTCATCTGGCTCGAAATGGCACAAGCCATCGGACTCAACGCGCGCGGCGTAAGCTTCCCCGGCCACTTCATGATCAAAGTCACGCTGCCACGCGGCCAAGTGATGATTGACCCACTCACTGGCCAAAGTCTCTCCCGCGAAGAACTCTCCGAGCGCCTTGAGCCTTACAAGCGCCGCAGCGGCTTGGTCGATGATTTCGATGTGCCGCTCGGCCTCTATCTCCAATCAGCCACACCGCGCGACATCCTGACCCGTATGCTGCGCAACCTCAAAGAAATCCACAAAACCCAAGAAGATTGGCCTCGCTTCATCGCCATCCAAAACCGCCTCATCACCTTGTTACCCCAGGCTTGGAGCGAATACCGCGACCGCGGTTTGGCGCTGGCCGAGTTGGACGAAAAAATCGGCAACAGCAGCGCCGCCATTCCTGATTTGGAACTGTATCTGTCCAAGGCCGAAGACGCGCTCGATATCGACGCGATTGCAGAGCTGGTCGCAGGTTTACGGCAGATTTAACAACCTAAAAACCCGCGCACGCTGGTGCGACAGCTTTCATGCACCATCATTTTGTCAACAACCAATTCGCGCCTCCTGCCAGCGGCCAATCATTGCCCATGACCGACCCCGCCACGGGCGAGATTTATGAGCAAATCGCTCGCGGCAACGCGCAAGATGTGGATACTGCTGTTCGCGCGGCTCGCGCTTGTTATGAGAATGTGTGGCAACACGTCACCGCCGCCGAACGCGGGCGCTTGCTCATGAAGCTCTCGATGAAAGTTGCCGAATTCGCAGACGAGCTCGCCGCGATTGAGCAGCGCGATTGCGGCAAGCCCGTGAAGCAGGCCAATGCGGATGCGGCGGCGCTCTCGCGCTATTTCGAGTTTTATGCTGGCGCGGCTGATAAATTGCACGGCGAGACGATTCCTTATCAAAACGGTTTCAGCGTGTTCACTTGGCGTGAGGCGTTTGGCGTGGTGGGCAACATCATTCCGTGGAATTACCCGATGCAGATTTTTGGCCGCAGCGTGGGCGGCGCGCTCGCGGCGGGCAATGTGTGCGTCGTCAAGCCCAGCGAGGATGCATGCCTCTCGCTGCTTCGCGTGGCGCAGCTTGCGGCTGAGGTGGGCTTCCCCGCAGGCGCGATCAACATCGTCACAGGCTATGGCCATGAAGTGGGCGACGCCATCGCGCGGCATCCGGGGATTGATCACATCAGCTTCACCGGCAGCCCGCGTGTGGGCACGATCATTCAACAAGTGGCCGCCGAGCGGCATTGCCCCGTCACGCTGGAGCTAGGCGGCAAGAGCCCGCAAATCGTGTTCGCCGATGCAGACCTCGATGCAGCGATTCCAGTGATCATCAACGCCATCGTGCAAAACGCCGGGCAAACCTGCTCGGCTGGCTCGCGCTTGCTCGTCGATGAACTCATCTACGAAAACTGCTGGATCGCCTCGGGGCAGCCTTTGAAAACCTCCGCGCCGGCCTGCCCGCCATGGATTTAGATCTCGGCCCGCTCATTCGCCAAAGCCAGCAGCAACGCGTGTGGGATTTCCTGTCTGACGCGCAAGTTGCAGGCATTCCGATGGTGGCGCAAGGTAAAGTGGTCGATGAAGCGCCCGAGAGCGGCTATTATCAAGCGCCCACGCTGCTGCGCGATGTGCCCGTGATGCACCGCTTAGCCCCAAGAAGAAATCTTCGGCCCCGTGCTCTGCGCGATGAAATTCAAAGATGAAGATGAAGCAGTCCGCATGGCCAACGCCACGCCCTTCGGCTTAGTCACTGGCCTCTGGACGCGCGACGGCAGCCGCCAAATGCGCCTAGCCAAACGCATACAAGCCGGCCAAATCTTCATCAACAACTACGGCGCAGGCGGCGGCGTCGAGCTGCCCTTCGGCGGCTACAAAGCCTCAGGCTACGGGCGCGAGAAAGGCTTTGAAGCGCTGTATGGATTTACGCAGCTCAAAACTGTGGCGATGAAGCATGGTTGATCTTGTACAAATTGAATTTCCAATATTCAATTTGTACAAATGGCGCCAGCCAGATTTCTCAAAACACCACGCGTTCATTGCTCGGCAACTTCTTCATGCATCGCTCAAACAGCGTTGACGCCAGCCAAGCTTGTAGCCATGCCTGAGTAGCCGGCAGCGCCTGCGCATCAAACCATTTTTCGTTCACAGCGCGAAACTGGCGCACAAGTGGGAAGATCGCCAGATCGGCAGCGCAAGCTTGATTGCCGCCTAAATATTTCTCAGCCCTCAAGCGCTGCTCAAGCTGCGATAAGAAATCTCCCAGCGCCAAATCGCGTTGACGAGCGCTCGCCCCCGGCGCGAAGCGGTCAGGGTATTTGTAGGTATCCAACTGCTTTTTGAAAGCCCCATCATTCAAAGCCACCAGCGCTTGATTGCTAGGCGTTTGTGCTTCATCCCACCAATGCGCATCGCCGTGCTGCTCGAACGCCCAGCGCATGATGTCCATGCTCTCGTCAAGTACTTCACCGCTAGGCAACACCATCACCGGCACGGTGCCTTTAGGCGAAGCAGCCAGCATCGCCGCAGGCTTGTCGCGCAGCACGATTTCATAGGCATCAAATGCAATTCCTGCCTCGATTAAAGCCATACGCGCTCGCATAGCATAAGGGCAGCGGCGGTAGGTGTAGAGCAAAGGGTGAGGCATTTCTGAATGAATCTCGCGATATTTGTTGAAGTGCGTACTGCGGTGTTTGTAGGAATTCTTATACCTGTATTTTTAAACTAGAGTAAACCAGCTAAGCTCATGATCCGGAAAAGCATGAGCCCCTCCTAAAATTTGCAGTATTCATTACATTGGAAACAACATGCCACCATCACTCGATACGAGATTTAGCCCTAAACGAGTTTCAATTTTCCTAGTCATAGCATGGGTAGTCTCCATAGCTGCCACTCTGTTTGTTCGGAATTTCTGGATAGCACTAACTTCAGTATTTCTAGGGGGCGCACTGCCCTTCGCGCTTTTGGCGATCTGGTTGCCCCGTTCAGGAATTGGTCAATTTATAAAAGCTGCTGCATCTATATGGCAATTGAGA
>JAAUOI010000353.1 GCA_012036375.1 Allobrachymonas sp.
AATATCAAAACCAAAAAGAAAGTCGCTGCGCTCTTCTCATCAAGCTAGCCAGCGTCTTCTTGAAACCCCTGAACGAGGTTAGTGCGCAGTATGCGGCTCGATGATCTGTTGTATTCCCAAGGCTTTGGCACGCGACGCGTGTGTGCTGGCCTCATTGAACAAGGCTTTATCAAGGGTTTTGAGCAGTTCGCCGGCATCAAACCTGCGCTGAGTGCTACTGAAATCATAGTGAGCGAGGGCATGGAATTCTTCGTGCAAGGCAAGCGTTGGCAATACCACGAGCGCGCCTATCTCATGCTGCACAAGCCAGCTGGCTATGAATGCAGCCATCGCCCCGGTGCCTGGCCCAGCGCCTACAGCCTGCTGCCCGCCCCGCTGCGCCAGCGCCCCACCAAGAGCGTCGTCCAAGGCGTGCAAGCCGTCGGCAGGCTCGATCAAGACACCACCGGTTTGCTGTTACTCACCGATGACGGCCAATTCCTCCACAAAATGAGCAGCCCCAAGCACCATGTGCCCAAGGTGTATCAGATCACTACTGACCGCGAAATTGAGCCAAAGCAAATCGAGAAACTGCTCTCAGGCGTGGTGCTCAACGACGATCCAAAACCCGTCAAAGCCGCTGCCGCCGTGCAGACTGGCGAAAAGACGCTGGATATGACGCTCCTTGAGGGCAAATACCACCAAGTCAAACGCATGATCGCCGCCGTGGGCAACCATGTGGTGGCGCTGCATCGCAGCCGGATTGCCAGCCTTGATTTGACGGGTTTAGAAAGTGGGCAATGGCGATGGTTGAGTACCGAAGAGTTGCAAACCTTGAAGTGAGCTTGGAGCAATTTGCTCGAATTTGGGTTTTGTCGTACACTGTCGTACATGACCACGGCAACTCAAAACTCTGCCCCGCTAAAGATCAACGCCCGCCTGGCTGGGGATGCTGCTGCGCAACTCCATCAATTGGTGCGTAAAACGGGCTTGAGTGTGAGCGAAATTGTGCGACTGAGCTTGGCGAATTACGCGCAAGTCATTGAAGCATCGCAAAAACCTAAGCCTAAAAGCCGTATTGCTGAAATGGCTGGCAAATATGCAAGCACTGGAGAATATTCGGGACAGCTTTCGACGCGATACAAAGAGTTGTTTGGCGATGCAATTGCTAAAAAGTATGGCTTGAGCGCAAAAGTTCCTCAGAAAACCAAAGCATCCCAAGCCCATGCTGATCGTTGATACGGGCTTCTTGGTTGCATTGTTTGATAGCCGTGATCTTTATCATCGCAAAGCTTTACCCTTTGTAGGTTCGCAAAAAGATGGGTGGATCACCACTTGGCCAGTTGTGACCGAAACGATGTACTTCCTCATGGAGCGTGTCCATGTTAATTGCGCCATTGCATTGCTCGATGATGTGAAATCAGGTGCATTGCAGGTATGGGATATTCCTACAGCTCAAATTGAACACACGCAAAGCCTTCTGCGCCGCTACAAATCCCTGCCCATGGATTTCGCCGATGCCAGTCTCGTTTTGCTGGCCGAACACCTCCGGCTCCTGGCCGCATCCTCACCACCGATCAACGCGATTTCGGCGCGTATCGCTGGAAAAATCGAAAACCGTTTGTGGATGTGATGGCGATTGCTTAAGCGTTTGGCTTTTGCGACTGTTCACATTTGACTTGAATCAATTCCCGCCGCCCGCCATCGACTTGCATCGCGCTTAAGCAACCGCCCCACACGCAGCCCGTATCAAGCGCGATCAAGTTAGGGCGGTTGACGAGGCCGAGCGTGCTCCAATGGCCGAAGGCGATAGTAGTGTTAGAAGTTAAACGACCCGGCACATCAAACCACGGCATGTAGCCCGCTGGCGCAGCGCCTGTGCCTTCTTTGGTGGCGAATTCCATTTCGCCGCTGGCGCTGCAAAAGCGCAGGCGAGTGAGGGCGTTGATGATGACTCTCTGACGTGCCTGGCCTTGCAAGTCCTCGCTCCATGCGGCAGGCGCGTTGCCATACATGCTTTGAAAGAAGTTTTTTGAGTCTTTTTGGCGGATCGCCGGCATAATTGCTGCGCTGAGTGCTATTACTTTTGTAGTATCCCAACTGGGCAACACGCCTGCATGCACCATCAAGATACCGTCTTTAACAATCGCCAGTTCACGCCAGCGCAGCCAGTCCAAGAGCTGTGCTGCGTCAGGCGCAGCCAACAGTTCATGCAGCGTATCGCTTGTGTGCGCTGGCCGTACCCCGCAGGCCACGGCCAGCGCATGAAGATCGTGATTGCCGAGCAAACATTGCGCCGCATCGCCTAAAGCTTGCAGACGACGCAAGACAGCTAATGAATCGGGTCCACGGTTGACCAGATCGCCGAGCAGCACCAATTGATCTCGGCTCGGCGAAAAATCGAGGGTTAAAGCAAATGCCTCAAAGCCGCATCGCAGCCTTGCACATCGCCAATCAGGTACAGTGACATGCTTCGAGACTAACAAAAATTGTATGGATTTTTTACTGATCGCCATTCTCACACTCATCAACGGCGCTTTTGCCATGAGCGAGATGGCTTTGACCGCTGCAAAAAAGTGCGCCTGACCGCGATGGCCGAAAGTGGTGATTCTGGTGCGAAAGCTGCACTCAGTTTGGCAGACAACCCCACCGTGATGCTCTCCACCGTGCAAATCGGTATCACCTCGATTGGCATGCTCAACGGCATCGTGGGCGAGGCGGCGTTTGCTGATGATTTCCAGAAATTTCTGATGAGCTTTGGCCTGACGCAGTCTTGGGCCTATCCAATTGCCACCACCATCGTGGTCGTCACCATCACCTTCATCACCTTGATTTTTGGCGAACTGGTGCCCAAGCGCATTGCTTGGGCGTATCCAGAAGCGGTCTCGCGCGTGGTGGCCAAGCCGATGATCTGGCTGGCCAAGCTGGCCAGCCCTTTTGTCAAACTGCTGACAATGACGACGCAAGGCGTGCTCAAGCTGCTGCGTATCCGCACTGACCAGGAACGCGGCGTGACGGAAGAAGAGCTGGCCGCGAGTCTGGACGAAGGGCTAGACGCAGGCGTGATCGAAGAGCATGAGCGGCAGATGGTGCAAAACCTATTTCACTTAGATGACCGCCCGCTGATTTCCCTCATGATTCCGCGCACGGACATCGTCTGGCTAGAAGCCGATGCCACCGTGCAGGAGGCGCTGCGCAAAGCCGGTGGAACGCACGATGCAAACAGCAAAACATCCCATAGTTGGTATCCCGTCTGCCAAGGTGGGTTGGACAACATCGTTGGC
>JAAUOI010000354.1 GCA_012036375.1 Allobrachymonas sp.
GCGCAACCCGCTCTTGCGCTCTGCGATGGGCAATGGCTCGCTGAGCTTGAAGCCGCGCAACAGCAAACAGGTGATGCACTCAAACGCATCATTTGCTTCAACAGTGCAGGCTCATCTGATTTAGGCCAACTCTGCGCCAGCAAAAGTGGCCAATTCACCGCCTGCCCCACACTCGCATCAGATGTTGCGATGATGGCCTTTACCAGCGGCACCACCGGCTTGCCCAAAGCCGCCGTGCATCTGCATCGTGATCTGCTCGCCGCCAGCGAATGCTGGCCGCGCCATGTGTTGCAAGCCAAGAGTTCAGACATCATCATCGGCTCGCCACCACTCGCTTTTACTTTTGGCTTAGGCGGCCTGCTGCTGTTTCCGATGTGGGCAGGCGCTAGTGTTTACTTTCATGACAAGGCTTACACACCAGAAGTGATGGTCGATGTGATCAACAGCGTGGGTGCAACGATCAGCTACACCGCGCCGACTTTTTATCGGCAGATGGCAGCATTTGCCAAAGCCAAAGGCATCAAGAGCTTGCGCATCAGCGTGAGCGCGGGCGAAGGTTTGCCCGATGCCACGCGGCAATTGTGGAAAGAAGCCACGGGCCTAGAAATGCTGGATGGCATTGGCGCGACCGAGATGTTTCATATCTTCATTTCCAGCGCAGGCGCAGAGGTCAAGCGCGGCGCAATAGGCAAAGTAGTGCCCGGATACACCGCGAAAGTGGTGGACGATGATGGTAAAGAATTGCTACGCGGCCAAGTCGGAAGACTCGTCGTGATCGGCCCCACAGGCTGCAAATATTTCGCCGCGAGCGCCAAAAAATTATGTGAAAAACGGCTGGAATTATCCCGGCGATGCTTTCATGCAAGACGAGGACGGCTACTTTTTCTACCAAGCCCGAGCGGACGACATGATCGTGAGCGCCGGCTACAACATCGGCGGCCCCGAGGTGGAAGATTGCTTGCTCAAACATCCAGCGGTGGCTGAATGCGGCGTGATCGGTGCGCCTGATGAAGAGCGCGGCATGATCGTCAAAGCCTTTGTCTTTTTGAAAAGTGGCTTGATAGGCGATGAGGCTATGACCAAGACTTTGCAAAATCACGTCAAAGCATCGCTTGCACCTTACAAATATCCTAGGCAAATTGAATTCCGCACGTCACTTCCTCGCACAGAGACGGGGAAGTTGCAGCGGTACAAATTGCGCGATCTTCAAAACTAGGTAACGCGAAAAGCGCGAAAAGTGCGCGAAAAACGCAAAAATTATTCTTGATTTAAAAATCTCAACCAACAGCATAAATTTCATTTCCTCAAATCCAATTTCTTCATGTTTTTCGCGTCTTTCGCGCAGTTTTCGCGCTTTTCGCGTTATCTAGAAAACCACTTCATGCACCAACTCCTCCAACCCCCCGATTGGGCACCCGCCAAAGGCTACGCCAACGGCATCGCCGTCACGCTCACGGCAAACAGTCAACTCATCTTCACCGGCGGCCAAATTGGCTGGAACGCACAGCAGCAGTTTGAAAGCGATGATTTCATCGCGCAAACTCGCCAAGCCCTGCTTAACATCAAAGCCATCCTCATCGAAGCCGGCGCAGCCCCAGAACACATGACGCGGATGACTTGGTACATCACCGATTGCGATGAATACAACGCGCGTTTGAAAGAACTCGGCGGCGTTTACCGCGAGGTGATGGGCAAAAATTTTCCGACGATGAGCTGCGTCGGCGTGGCGCGTTTGGTGGAAAAGCGAGCGAAAGTGGAGATTGAAGTGACGGCGGTCAAACCATGAATAACTATTAAATCAATAGCACGCTGCGCAGATTCTATGCCGGCAATCAGCCATTTTTCCTTAAAATTCTGTCGCCAAACAGCACAAACACCAGCGCGCCTGCCACACAGGCCACGCCCGCCCATTGCCATGTGCTCACGCGCTCGCCCAAGATCAGCATGCCCGCTGCAATGCCGACCACGGGTACACCCAGGCCAATCGGCGAGACGCGGTTGGCCGCGTGGCGTTTGAGCAAAGTGGTCCACATCGCATAGGCCATGATGGTGGCGATCCAGCCAAGATATGCCGCAGCGAGCCAAGCAACTACAGGCGCATTCATGAGTTTTTGCAGCACGAGAAGCACGCTGCCTGTCTCCATCACGGCAGACAGCAGCACAAAAGGAATCACAGGCACGCAAGAACTCCACACCACAAAAGCCAGCGCGTCATAGCCGGGCTTGGCCTGCTGCGCTTTGCGCGCCACGATATTCGACACGGCCCAAGAAGAGCAAGCACAGAGTGTGAGCGCAAAAGCGAACACCGTAACCGTAGATTGGCTCGCTTGGGCGCTTGCAAAGTGAGCACCAAAACAGCCCAGACCCATCGCGGCAAGCGCCAAGCCTATCCATTGCGAGCGCCCCAGTCTTTCTTGCAAAAATATCCAGCCGAGCAATGCCGTCACAAACACTTGAGTTTGCATCAGGATAGATGCCAAGGAAGCCGTCATGCCAAATTTCAGGGCAGTGAATAAAAAGCCAAACTGCCCGATGCCTTGCGTGATCCCATAGATCACCACCCATTGCGTGGGCAAGCCCTTGGGGCTGATGAAGAGCATCAGCGGCAATGCCGCCAGCAAATACCTCGCCGCACCCATCTGAAAGGGCGTGAAGCTGGCCAGCCCATATTTCATCACCACAAAATTCATGCCCCAACTCACCACGATGAACAAGGCAAACGCGCTATCGCGCAGTGAAAAAGGCGGAGGGCTAGGCATGGCTTGATTGTGACGCAAGCGATACGGTTGGCTAGTGCGCATTCATGAAATTCAGGCTGGGTATTGATGCTTTATGCTCTGCGCATGAATTTGCTTCCACCTGAGATCGTCCACGCTTTTCAAACAGATGGCGCAGTGCTCTTGCGCGGCGTGCTCCGCCGACCCGACGGGGAGTTTACGACGCTCGGCGAAGAGATCGAACTGATCGAGTCCTACCTGGAGATCGAACACGCACGGTTCGAAGAGCGGCTGCACGTGAAGATCGACGTTCCGGAAGCGCTGCGTCCGATCCGCATTCCGGCCTGCTCTCCTATCCGCGGACTGACTGGAAACAGTCAGAAAGCCAAGGGGTTAGCCTAAGAAAAAGACATTGTACGGGGGCGGAGAAGGAGATGCAAGAGTGGAAATGGGGGCAGGCAGAGGGTCCTCCGTGCTCGCAGAGGCCCCACGTAAAAAGGAATGGACTGACACCCGTGTTGATCCCTTGCTCCC
>JAAUOI010000355.1 GCA_012036375.1 Allobrachymonas sp.
AATCTGCGCAGGTGCAAAAAATAATACGGCTTTGGGGCCAGGCAAACCTTTCGCGCCACCCAGCTCGCCCACATGCGTGCCACCCACCGAGCAGCTGTAGGCTAAAGCCTGGAAATGGGTGTGAATGCGCAGTCGCAATGCGGCGTTGCCTGCGAAATCAACGTAAATGCAGACCATGTTCCTACTGAGGGTTTCAAGCTGTTCATAGGTCAGCACCTCGTCATAACAGCCCAGCGATTGGCAAAAGGCCACATTGCCAGCAGAGGTCAAGCCGATGATGCGAGGCCGCTCGTTGGCTGGGCGCTGGGAGAGGCAATAAGCTGTGCCGTAAGCCGTTTTGCTCGACGCGCTAGAGAGCAGCACCGCCTCGCTGCCAAAGAATGTGTTGTCAGCCAGAAAATCATCGATCAACCAGCTCGTCATGAACAAGGGCCGCAAGATGCATTGCAGCGCCTCACTGCCATGCCCATAAAACGGGTCAGCGCTGCTGCGGGTGTATTGGTTGTACACCGCAGCCAACTCCGCGCGCGCGCCGTGGGTGATGGCAAAGCCTGTGGGGCTCAGTTTGCCTGGCTCTAGTACCACTTGGCTTGCCGGTGGGTAGTAACCATAAAACTTGTCGCCCACTGCAATGCCCTCGCACATCGATTCGCTCACGCTCGCAAAACCCCACACCGGAATCGCACCCCAAGCATCCGTGCGTGGATAAAAATCCCAATACTTCATGGCATCGCCAAAGCTGGCGTAGGTGATGTTGTTTGCCGTCAAGGAAAAAAGATCCATCTGCATGCGCACCTGGCCCGCTTGCAATGGGGCGGGCGCGGTTTGCTCCAACTGCGTTTCAGACAGGGCGGTTTTGCGTGTAAGGAAAGTGATGTTCATGAAAACATTCTAAAAGCGACTGGCATCAGGCGCAGTCTCGCAGTAGACTGATGGCGTGACAAATGCTCGGGAGTGGTCTATAACGCAAGTCAACACGCATCACTACCCCTGCTGGAGCGCCATGCAAGACTTATTTGACTCTGACAAAGCAAACCCATCTCATCCGCAGCACTGCGCCAGGCAATTGGTGATTTTGTGCGATGGCACAAGCAATACTGTGCAAGGCCAAGGCGGCACGAATGTGCTGAAATTGCTCAGTGCACTTCCTGCAGACGATGCCATGCAAAAAGTGTTCTACGACACCGGCGTGGGCAGCCCTGCCTATGCACCCGGCACCACGTGGCTGGATCAGCTCAAACTTACTTGGCAGCGCGTGCAAGGCTTGGCCTTTGGCCAAGGCGTGTTTGACAACATTTCGCAGGCGTATGAATTTTTGATGCGCGAGTATCAGCCGGGCGATCAAATTTTTGTATTTGGCTTCTCGCGTGGCGCGTTCACGGCGCGCTCTGTCGTGGGCATGGTCAATGCGTTTGGGCTCTTGCCAGCGCACAGCGCGCATTTGATTCCTACGCTGCTCAATATTTACTTCACGCGCACCGATGCAGACGCGATCTCGCGCATGGGGCGCAAGCTCATGTCGATGCAAGAGCCCGCCAACAGCCGAAAAAAACTGGTTCGCAAAGTGCAAGAGGAGCTGATTGCGTTTGATCGGCAGCACATTCAGATCCATTGTGTGGGAGTGTGGGATACCGTGGCCACGCTGGGCATTCCGCCATTGGATAAGCAAATTCCCGTTAACGCCACCATGAAAAATGTGCTCATTGATGCACAAGGCACGCGCCAGATCAGCGCCAAAAAATTCTTGCATGTGCGTCAAGCGCTTGCGCTGGATGAGCACCGCGCGCTATTTGCGCCGCGCGTCTATACCGACCCGGATATTGACCCCGTGGATGCAAGCGGTCAAAGCTTGAAACAACGCTGGTTTCCTGGCTCGCATTGTGATGTGGGCGGCAGCTATGGCGACAACTCGGTCATCAGCCAAGCGGCGCTGCAGTGGCTGGCGCAAGAAGCGCATGCTTTGCAGTTGCGCGTGAACTTGGATCAGCTCGGTGTCAGCCCCACGGCTGCACAGCGCGCACTGATTCACAGCGAGATTTACGCCACGCCGTGGTGGGCTGCTGCGGGCATGCGCGTGCGCGAGGCTGCGCATCCGCCTGCGAACATGGCACAAACAGATGCCAGCATCGTAGCCCTGAGCCCGGCCCTGAGCCCAGCGCAAGCACCGCTTCAGTACCCGCAAGACACCGTTTGGCATCAGCGCCGGTCTGTGCGCGACTTGCTGCTGGCATGCAGCGCCATGCTGCTGCTCTACAGCGGCTATGCAATGGCTTTGAATGGTTTTCAAGGCAGCCAAGATTTCACGCTGTGGCAGCTCAAGGCTTTGTTCGACCCACAGGGAGCAGACCGCTTCATTGCGGATGCGCAGGTGAAAACGGCCTTGCTGCTCGATACCTTGATGATTGTTGCCTACGCCTATGTGCTGGGGCGCTGGGCAGGGCGTGCTTTTGCCAGCTTGGCTGGTTTGTCCAGCCTAGGTCAAGCCCAACGCAAGGCACTCAATGTGCTGGGCATGAGCTTGTTGGTGTTGGTGCTGGCCGATGTGGCTGAGAATGCACTCACGCTGATTCATCTGGCTTGGTCAGCCCAGAGCTGGGCTTGGTTGGTTTGGCTCAATCGACTGTTACTGAGCTTGGCTGCTGCCGCAAATTCATTGGTTTGTTGGGCTGCGGCATCCTCATCACTTGGGCTGCTTTGAATCGATTCAAACGCTAATACATAGCCTGCCGCGATTGTCTGCCAAAGCCTGCTGTAAGGACAATTCGCGTGCAAGCCCAGCGCGTATGCTTGGGGCATGAACAAAAAACAGGCAGTGAACAGTTTGCGCGGCACCAGCGCTTTGGTCGTGGGTGCAGTGCAGGGCATCACCGACATCGTGGAGGGGATGCACGCCGCAATTGTCAATCTCGCGCCTGCGCTCTCTCGCAAACCCTCCCAGCCGAGGGCCACGCGCGGCATCACGCGCTGGGTCTATCGCAGTGTGCGCGGCATCACGCTTGTGGTGGGCTGGGGAATCGATCGCAGCTTGGATCTGGCGCAACTGCCCGTGGTCAACCAAGCTCTTGCGCCTGCATTGAAGCAACTCAGTGCCAAGCTCAAACTCCGATCGGCCGAGCCTTACCGCGAGACGGTGCTCGCCGCGCTCAACGGTGTGCTGGGCGACACTTTGGCCGCGACGCACAATACCTTGGCAATTCAGATGCAGTTACGCCAGCAGGGGCAAGCATTCGAGCCATCGCAAGC
>JAAUOI010000356.1 GCA_012036375.1 Allobrachymonas sp.
CGATATCTGCTACCACATCAAAGTCGTTCACGTGCTGAACAAATGCAAGATGAAAAGCGCAATAGCCTAGAGCATTTTTACGAATAAACGACCTGCGATTAGCTTGAAACTTAAAGCCTAAGGGCTCAAACACTTCTCCTAAAGCTTTAATCAATGAAATACCAAGTTCTTTATTACTCATTTAAGGCATCCTCACGACTTCCGTTACTGCTTTCACATTTGTATTAACAAGACCTTCAGGCGCGTTTTTTCCAACCATTTTGCCACCTTGAGTTGCGATTTCTGTATCCTTAGCCATTTGTGCCGCACTTCTTGTCGCATCGCCTGACTTCACTTCTGAAAGCCCAATATTTCCTTTGGAATCTTTGGTCACGTGATCAGCGACACGCTTGCCAGTACTTGTTTGTATCGTTACTTGACTACCAATCACTTGCTTGCCCTGAGCTTCAATGACTGGTTTGGCTAATTGTTCCGCTTCTTTGCCTTTTGCCTTATTCGCCGCTAGTTGAGCTGCCTTTTTCTCTGCCTCGGCCATACGCGCTGCACTAGCTGTAGCTGGGTTGGATTTATTTCCCTTTAAACCAGCCATTGCCATGTACGCACCGACTTTTTGAGCAGGATTTTCCATATCCGGCCCAATGGTGGAAGTGAAATTGCTTGCCAGTTGTCCAACAAAGCCTTTGACTACATCTGCAATTACGGTGATTGCTCCAACTAGGCCGTTGGTCGGTGATTGTTTTCCGGCTTTAGGATCGGTTGCACTTGTGGCCTTACCTTCGGCATCCTTATTCTGTGCATCAGGTTGCTTTCCACCGTCTACAACTGCTGGCGTAACTGCATCTGTGACACCTTGCATCTCTGCACCAGTAAAGCCAGAAGGGTCAACAATATTCAACGGGTTGTTATACGCGTACGAGTATCGGTTGAAACTTTGCGGGTTATCTGAATGTGCAATCGTCGGGTCAGGACTCAGGAACCTCCCGATATCCGGATCATAAACCCGCGCATTCATGTGGATGAAATCCAGCTCATCCAAATGCTCATGCCCCGTGAACCCTCGGTTCGTTGTTTGTGCGTCGATGGTTCCAACGAGGTCATACACCCCGTTGGTGAATCTTCTCTTTCCGAAGGGATCGTAGGCCAGCCGCTCAATCACCGTCAGGTTGCTGTTGGTGCTGGCGACGATGCTCCCTAGGTGATCTTTGTGCCAATACTTCTGCTCTGCATTGGTGATTGTTGCTGGGCTATTGATCGTTGCATCGCTTTGCGCTTGGCTTTGGATGGGGTTGCTGCTGGTGATGAGCAGGAAGCTGCCTTTCTCGGCGCTCAAGTAGTGGCGGTTCTCATTCGTTCCGGCCCCTGCGCCTGCTGTCTTGGCTTCTCGCTCAAAGTACAGGCTGCCTTCGTTGTCTGGGTGCAGGACGTAGAGTGTTCTGGCCGTGGTCTGCCCGCCCTGGGTTTTGCTGAAGGTCTCTCGGATGCGTTGGTGCTCGGGGCCGTAGAGCCAAGCGATGCTGGCGCTTCCTGCTGGGATGGAGGCTACTGGTGTGCCCAAGACGTTGGCGGGGTTGGTCACAGCAGGGTGGCTCACGCTCATGGACAGGGGGTTATCGAAGCTGGTCCAGCTGTGGGTGCGGCTGGCTCCATTGCCTCCAGCGCCTGCTGCCCCACTGGTGACGCTGGCAATGTTGCCATGCGCGTCGTAGCTGTAGTGGGGGTTGGTGAGTTTGCCGGCTTGGCCGTTGATGCTGGCCAAGGCATGAGGGCGACTGCCTACTGCTGCTGTGGCATACGTGTATTGGCCGACTTCGCTGTTGCTCAAGATGTTGCCGATGGCGTTGTAGCTGTAGCTGACGTTTCTGACCGTGTGGGCTGTGCCGGTGTGGGTGAGGATTTGGCTACTCAGGCGGTTTAAGTTGTCGTAGAGGAATTGCTCTTGGGTGAAATGGTTGGCGTCACCGCGCTGCGTTAAGTGGCCTAGGGCGTTGTAGTCGTAGCTTTGGCTGACGATGCTGGCGTCTGTGCCTGCTGTGGCGGGGTTGGCTGCGCTGTTGGCTGGGGCGGCGCCGGCTTGGTGGGTTTGCAGCAGGCCTGTTTTGCTGTCATAGGCCATGCGGGTTTGGATGCCGTTGCCATACAGCACTTGGGCGAATTGGCCTCGGGCGGTGTTGGCTTGGCGTTGCCACAGGAGTTGGCCCACTGGGCTGTAGGCGCAGTCTCGGTGAGTGTGCCTAAGGTGTCGTAGATGTTGTCGACGACGAGGCCGGTGGGCCATTGTTGGCGCTGGATGCGGCCATGCATGTCGTAGCGCAGTTGGCTGATGTCAGGGGGTGCTGGCGCTCTCTAGGGTGGTGGCACTTTGGGTGATGCGGGCTGGGCATCAAAGCTGTTCAGTCGCCGGTAGCCAGTGGTGGTGGTGCTCTCGCACAGTTGGCCGATGCCGGTGTTCACGCCTGCGGGAGCGCCTGCGGAGTTGCCGCTGGGGAATTGCTCTGCTATCACTGGATAGGTATAGTTGCTATGTCTGTGATAGCAATCCGCGCAGATTCTATGCCGGGGTAGAGGCTGATTTTGGCTTGAAATCTTGAGGACCGAACTGTACGTGTTCGCGTCAATGCTGGCGCATGAGGAAATGCGCGGTGTTTTGAGGCGAGTGAGCTGGTGCGTTGCACGGGGTGGTTGTGATAGTTTGGGTCTTACGATTCAATGTGGAGATGGGTGAGCAAGAAAAACAAGAAGAATTAGCCTCTAGTCCTCATGGAATATGCGCGAAGTGCTATCAACTGCATAGCATGCACGATATTGCAAGACCTAGCCCTCATGCCCATTGAGATATCGATATGCGATGATGAAAGAGTTCGCTCTGATGCTTCACACATTAGAAATATCTTCTATCCAACTGGGAAATGCATCGTTGACGGCGTAATGCACAACAAACTCAGCCTTAGCTTTGTTGCTTATTTTTTTCGTCTTTAAGAACTCCAATAGTTTCACAATATCGTCTTGACCTAGGAGGTATTCATATCCTTCATCAAGATATTTCTGCGGAACTTTAAAGTCTTCAGTTAACTCGACAATTTTCGCCTCAGAACCCCATGTGAAAGGTGATTTAGCTATAAGCACACCATCTGCAATTTGGTGAGACATGCTTGCGATAATCATTTCGATATTCATTTGTCTGCCTTTTACCAACTACGTCCCCACTGAGAGTATCCTCCGCTGCCATTAGGATGGA
>JAAUOI010000357.1 GCA_012036375.1 Allobrachymonas sp.
TTGCCAAATCGGCTCAGGCTGCGTTAAAGCAAATAGCTGCTGGCAACACCGATCCCTTCTATGCAGCCAAGCTGCAACGCGCGTTCTACTTCGCTCGCCTCTTCCCCGTCGACGGCCATGCTCGAGCGCACCATGCGCTCAGGGGTGAAAACCTGCTCGACACCGAAGCCGTGTTCGCCTAAAGTCATCTCTCCAACTTTTTAGGAGCTTTCCATGATGAATCGTTTTATTGCAGGTTTCGCATTTTTGGCTGTGGCAGGTGCTGCGCTCGCGCAAAACACACCCGTGGGCAAATGGCACAGCATTGATGACAAAACCAAAGAAATCAAATCCGAAATCACGATCACTGAAGCCGGTGGCGTGTTGACGGGCAAGGTCTCCAAAATCTTGCGCAAAGACGCCAAGCCCGATGCCAAATGCGATGAATGCACCGATGCACGCAAAGGCCAGCCCATGATGGGCTTGGAAATTATTCGCGGCATCAAGAAAGAAGACGGCGCTGACGTCTGGAGCGGCGGCAAGATTCTCGACCCTGAAAACGGCAAGGAATACACACTCAAGCTCACACCTGAAGACGGTGGCAAAAAGCTCGCCGTGCGCGGCTCGATTGGCCCTTTTGGCCGAACACAAACTTGGGTGCGCGTGCAGTAAAGCTGATCGCTCCATAGAAAGAAATCAATGTCTCGATTCAATGTCTCCAAAGTCGCCGTGTTGGGCGCGGGCGTGATGGGTGCGCAGATTGCTGCGCATTTGGTCAACGTCAAAGTTCCTGTGGTGCTGTTTGATCTTCCCGCAAAAGAAGGTCCAAAGAACGGTATCGTCAGCAAAGCGGTTGATGGCTTGAAAAACTCAAGCCCTCGCCGCTGGGCGTGGCCGACGATGCGGCATTGATAAGCCAAGCCAATTACGAAGAGCATTTGGAGAAATTGCGCGATTGCGATTTGATCATCGAAGCGATTGCCGAGCGCATGGATTGGAAGCTCGATCTGTACAAAAAGATCGCGCCTTTCGTGAGCAAAACAGCGATTGTGGCTTCCAACACCTCAGGCTTATCCATCACCAAACTCTCTGAAGCTCTGCCCGAGAGCATCAAGCCACGCTTTTGCGGCATTCATTTCTTCAACCCACCACGCTACATGTATTTGGTGGAGCTGATCAACACGCCGACCACGCAGCCGCAAGTGCTCGACGATTTGGAAAGCTTCGTCACCACCTATGTGGGCAAAGGCGTGGTGCGCGCCAAAGACACGCCCAACTTCATCGCCAACCGCATCGGCATCGCCGGCATGCTGGGCGTGATGAAACAGGTGGAAAATTTCGGCCTCACCTATGATGTGGTGGACGATCTGACCGGCAAGAAGCTGGGTCGCGCCAGTTCGGGCACCTTCCGCACGGCGGATGTGGTCGGCCTGGATGTGATGTTCCACGTCATCAAAACCTTGCAAGACAATTTGGATGCGAAGAGCGATCCGTTCTATGCCAATTTCGGCACGCCTGCTGTTTTGAAGCAATTGATGGACGCTGGTAACTTAGGCCAAAAAGCCAAGGCCGGTTTCTTCAAAAAAGTCGGTCGCGATATTTTGCGCTTTGATGCCACTGCATCCGAAGGTAAGGGCGATTACGTTCCAGCCGGCGGCAAAGCCGATGAAGTCTATGGCCGCATGCTGAAAAAGCCAGCCGCCGAGCGCTTGCAACTCTTGCGCAACGCTGAAGGCAAAGAAGGTCAATTCCTCTGGGCGATTTTGCGCGACAGTTTTCACTACGCGGCTGTGCATTTAGAGTCTGTGGCGGAGACAGCGCGTGACCTCGATTTGGCGATGCGCTGGGGTTTTGGTATGCAACAAGGCCCGTTTGAGCTGTGGCAAGAAGCAGGCTGGCTCAACGTTGCGAAGATGGTTCAAGAAGACATTGATGCGGGCAAAGCGCTTTGCAAAGCGCCGCTGCCGGACTGGGTGTTCAAAGGCGCAGTGGCTGACCAAGGCGGTGTGCATCAAGCGGGAGGTTCGTGGAATCCTGCAACCAAAACTTTCGTGCCCAAGCGCAATCTGCCGGTGTATGCACGTCAGCATTTCCCCGAGACAGTTTCTGGCCATGCACAAGGGATCGGCCATGCGGATCCAGCTACCGGCGGCAAAACGATTTATGAAGACGATGCGATTCGCACTTGGACGCTCGATGATCAAATTTTGCTCGTCACGCTCAAAACCAAGATGCGCGCGATCAGCATGGAAGTGGTAGAAGGCTTGAACAACGCGGTTGATCTTGCTGAAAAAGAGTATCAAGGTATCGTGATTTGGCCGGGCGAAGATCCTTTCTCCGTGGGCGCTGATTTGCAAGGCATGATGCCCGCGTTTGTGGCAGTGGGCGTGACGGCCATCAACGATGCCGAGCATGAAATGCAAAAGTGCATGCTCAAACTGCGTTACAGCAAAGTGCCCGTGGTCGCAGCCGTTCGCGGCATGGCGCTGGGCGGTGGTTGCGAGTTGTCGGTGTATTCCGGCAAACGCGTCGCTGCGATGGAAAGCTACATGGGCTTGGTGGAAGTCGGCGTCGGCCTCGTGCCTGGCGCGGGTGGCCTCACCTACATTGCGCGCCGCGCAGCAGAGAATGCCGCCTTTTCCACTGGCAAAGATTTGCTGCCCTTCCTCACCGAAGGCTTCACTTGCGCCGCGATGGCCAAGGTCGGCACGAGCGCAATTGAATCGCGCAAGCTCGGCTTCTTACTCTGGAGCGATTGTATTGTTCCGAACAAAGATGAACTGCTCTTTGTGGCGATCAATGAAGCCAAGAGCATGGCAGCCAGCGGCTACCGTGCGCCCAGCAAGCGCCTCTTCCCCGTCGCAGGCCGATCCGGCAAGGCCACGATTCTCGGTCAGCTCGTCAACATGCGTGATGGCGGTTTCGCCAGCGGCCACGATTTCCACATCGCCTCGCTGATTGCCAACGTCGTCTGCGGCGGCGATGTTGAAGCTGGCACGATGGTCAGCGAAGAGTATCTGATGAAACTCGAACGCGAAGCCTTCTGCCACTTGATCGCACACCCGAAAACGCAAGAACGTATTTTGGGGATGCTCTCGACGGGTAAGCCTTTGCGGAATTGATCAGGACGATGTAACGCGAAAAACGCAAAAAGTACGCAAAAGTACGCGAAAAGCGCGAAAAAAGCCAAAGAAGGTTTTAATTTTCATCTGATTTTTTTAGCGTTTTTCGCGCCCTTTTCGCGTTTTTCGC
>JAAUOI010000358.1 GCA_012036375.1 Allobrachymonas sp.
CGGGCGCAGGTGCTGGCGCAGGAGGCGAGGGCGGTTGCACGATCACAGGCGGAATCGGCGCTGGTGAATGGTGAGCTGGCCATTCACATAGCTCACGATGTAGTTGGGCGAAGACGCGCCGCTGGGGATGATGGCATAGCTGCCTTGGGGGCTGGTGCTGCTGCCGGCTGTGTTGAGAACTGCTGGTGTGCCGAAATTACTGGCTGTGTCGTTGCCCACCAAGCCCAGATAGCTGGCGGTGAGTAGCGGCACAGTCTGGCCTTGGAGCATGTTGGCGCTGTTGGCGGTGATGGTCAGGTTCGCTGGCGTGATCGTTCCGCTGGCGCTTTGCAGGTTGACGTTGTAGTTATTGCCGCCATTGCCATCGTTGATCGCGTAGCTGGAGATGCTCAACGTGCGATTTCCAGCGTTGGCGCTGTCAAAGGCTTGGCTGAGGTTCACGCTATCGCCCGCTACGATTCCGATAGCACTCGGCGCAGCATTGCTGCTGGCGAAACCGTTATAAACCCGTGAATCGGAGCTGGCGATGAGGGTGGCGTTGGCTTTGCTTGTGACGAGCTGGCCGTCAACGTAGCTGATGCTGTAATTGCCGTTGTTGGCGGTGAGACCGCTTGCGGAGATATTGAATGTGCCCGCATTGCGGCTGCCTTGGGCGCTGCCGCCGTAGGTGAGGCTGCCGCCTAGGCTGGTGGTGGTTTCGTTGTTGACGAAGCCGCTGTAGCTGACTCCTGCGCCGCCGCTGTAGTTCGTGCCGTTGTAGGTGCGGAAATCGTTGTTGGCTGTCACAGTCAAGGCGGCGGGGGTGATGCTGCCACTGGCGGTTTGCGTGGTGACGTTGTAATTGTTGCCGTTGTTGCCGTCGTTGATCGCGTAGCCGCTGTTGACGCTCAAAGTGCGGGCTCCAGCGTTGGCTGAATCGAAGGATTGGCTGGCGGTGAAGCTGTCGCCCGCTACGATTCCAGTAGCACTCGGCGCAGCATTGCTGCCGGCGAGACCGTTGTAAACCCTTGAATCTGATGCTGCGGAGAGGGTGGCATTGGTTTTGTTGATCGTGAGGTTGCCAGCGGTGTAGGCGATGTCGTAGTTCTGAGCTGTAAGGCCGCTGGCGTTCAAAACGTAGCTGCCCGCGTTGCGTGTTGAGCCATTGTCGAAAGCCAGATTGCTTTGATTGACCACACTGCTGGCTTCGTTATTGACCATGCCGGTGATCGTTACGCCGCTACTGTTGCCGTTGGCAGTGCCGTCATAGGTGCGGGTGACGTTATTGGCCGTGGCTGTGAGGCCTGCTTTGCTGATCGTGCCGCTGGCGGTTTGCAGGGTGAGGTTGTAGTTGTTGCCGCCGTTTTGGTCGTTGACCACGTAGCCGCCATTGACGCTGAGCGTGCGGTTTCCTGCGTTGGCAGAATCAAAGCTCTGTGAAAGGCTAGAAATGCTGTCGCCCGCTACGATTCCAGTAGCACTCGGCGCAGCATTGCTGCCGGCTAGACCGTTATAAACCCTTGAATCGGTGGCTGCGGAGAGCGTGAGATTGGCTTTGTTGATCGTGAGATTACCAGCGGTGTAGCTGATGTCGTAATTCTGAGCTGTCAGGCCAGAAGCGTCGAGCGTGTAGCTGCCGGCGTTGCGTGTACTGCCGTTGCTGAAAGCCAAGCTCGTTTGATTGACGACGCTACTGGATTCGCCACCGACCATGCCAGTGATCGTCACGCCGCTGCTGTTGCCGCTCGTCGTTCCGTCGTAGGTGCGATTCACGTTGTTGGCTGCGGCGGTCAAGCTGGCTTTGTTGATGGTGAGGTTGCCGTCGATGAAGGTCAAGTTGTAGTTGCCATCCGTGCCGCTGGCACTGCTCACATAGCTGCCTGCGTTTTTGCCGCTGCCGCTGGCTGTGATGCCGGTGAGCACGGTTTCGGTTTCTCCGTTGACCAAGCCGCTGGCGCTGAAGCCGTTCACGGTTTGCGATTGGCCGTTGTAGGTGACTGTCGCGCTATTGGCCGTTACCGTGGCGTTGGCTTTGGCAATATTCAGGCTGCCGTCGATAAAAGTCAGGTTGTAATTGCCGTCTGTGCCGCTGGCACTGCTCACATAGCTGCCGGCGTTTTTGCCGCTGCCGCTGGCGGTGATGCCAGTGAGTACGGCAGCGGTTTCTCCGTTCACCAAGTCTGTGGCGGTGAAGCCGGTGACGGTTTGTACTTGGCCGTTGTAAGTCACGTTGCTGCTGTTGGCCGTGACTGTGGCGTTGGCTTTGTTGACCGTGAGGTTGCCGCTGGTGTAGGCGATGTCGTAGTTTTGAGCGGTGAGGCCGCTGGCGTTCAAGGTGTAGCTGCCTGCGTTGCGTGTTGAGCCGTTGTCGAACGCCAGATTGCTTTGATTGACCACGCTGCTGGCTTCGCCACCGACCATGCCAGTGATCGTTACTCCGCTGCTGTTGCCATTGCTTGTGCCGTCATAGGTGCGGTTCACGTTATTGGCCGTGGCTGTGAGGCCAGCTTTGCTGATGCTGCCGCTGGCGGTTTGCAGGGTGACGTTGTAGTTGTTGCCGTTGTTGCCATCAAAGATGGTGTAACCGCCATTCACGCTTAAAGTGCGAGATCCGGCGTTGGCGGAATCGAAACTTTGCGTGAGGTTGTTCACAAAGTCTCCCTCGCCCAGCCCCAAGGTGAGCGGGCCGAGGCTGGAGGCGGCGCTGCCGTTGTAGGTGCGGGTTTGGGTTTGCGCGGAGAGCGTGAGATCGGCTTTGTTGATGGTCAATGCGCCGTTGCCAAAGCTGATGTCGTAATTGCCCGAAGTTAGCCCGCTGGGGGTGATGGTGTAGTTGCCGGCATTGCGGGCGCTGTGGGCGGAGCCGGTGTTGAAGGCCAAGCTGCCGCTAAGCACGCCTGCGCCTTCGCCGTTGACCAAGCCGCTATAGCTCACGCCGCTGTGGTTGCCGTTGGGCGTTGCGTCATAGGTGCGGGTGGTGTCGTTGGCGGTGATGCTGAGGGCGGCTTTGCTGATGGAGCCGCTGGCGGTTTGCAGGGTAATGTTGTAATTGTTGCCACCCGTGCCGTCGTTGATCACGTAGCCGCCATTCACGCTCAAAGTGCGAGATCCTGCATTGGCAGAATCAAAGCTCTGCGAGAGGCCAGAAATGCTGTCGCCCGCTACGATTCCAGTAGCACTCGGCGCAGCATTGCTGCCGGCTAGACCGTTATAAACCCTTGAATCGGTGGCTGCGGAGAGCGTG
>JAAUOI010000059.1 GCA_012036375.1 Allobrachymonas sp.
GCAGCAGGGCCTGCAATCATCATGGGTGTGTTGCCAGTGAAGCGGCGCGCAAAACGGGAAGGGCGCACCACTTCCCCATGTACCAGCGGTTTCGCGCACTTCCGATCACGCTCACGCCATGCGCAGCTTGCGCTTTTTCACTTTCTCTGCGCTCCAGGTTTTCATGCCATCGGTGTGCAGCAGGCCGTCGTCAGTGTATTCGTGGTTCATCACGAGCAGGCCGTTTTTGTTGCGTGCCTCGCCTTGACCCATGGGGAAATAGTGAATGCCGTCGTGGTGCATACCCATTTGCACTTCTTGCTCTGCCGCTGTGTTGCTGGCATCGGCTTTGAAGGCTGGCATGTTGCCTGCAACACCAATCGGTTCGCCCCAAGCTGCCATGACTTGTGAGCTGTAGCCCTCAGGTACGGTGATGCCGTCTTTCGTGGTCACAGGAATGCTCTTGAAGCCAATCAATGCATTGGAGCCCGAATTGCTGCTTGTGCCGCCAGCGGCGCATCCGGCCAAACCGCTAAAAATTCCCCCGGCCGCCAGACCCAAACCGCCGCGCAAAATCATGCGGCGGGCAGGGTCTGAAACATCATGAATGCTGGGGTTGGTGGAAGTGTTGGAGTCTTCCATTTGAGAATAGTCTTTTGCCATGGCTTGTCCTTGAAGCTGAGTTAAACATTGAAAACCCATGAATGATCGTCAGCAACCGTGAAATATTCGTGACAGTCATATGAAGATTTTGTGACAAGGTTTTTTTAACAGGCCATCAGTAAAGATTCGATATTTCGATTAACATAGAATCATGGAAATAAAAACCCCTCGCAAACCATCTAGCCAAAGCAACCGCGCTTTAACCAAAACTCAGCCCGCCATGCCAGAGGCCGGGGCTCTTAAAGCCTTGGCAGCCCTTGCGCAGGCGCAGCGGCTGCGGGTGTTTCGGGCGTTGGTGCAGGCGGGGGCAGCGGGGCTCACGCCCGGCGTGCTGGCGACCATGCTGGACATGCCGGCATCGAGCCTGTCGTTTCACCTCAAGGAGCTGAACCACGCCCAGCTCGCGCAAACCGAGCAACAGGGCCGCAGTTTGATCTACCGCGCTGATTTTTCGCGCATGACCGCTTTATTGGCCTATTTGACGGAGAACTGCTGCGCAGCCGATCCGGCCGGGGGATGTTGTTAATTGCTATGAATAAATGAGCACTCCGCGCAGATTTTATGCCGGCTAGATGCCGATTTCATTTAAATTTTTGAAAGGAAGATGAGTATGAAACGCTTTCACGTTCACATCGTAGTCGATTCGCTTGCGCAATCCACACAGTTCTACAACACACTGTTTGGCCAAGCGCCTACTGTGCTCAAAACCGATTACGCCAAATGGATGCTGGATGACCCGCGCATCAATTTTGCGATTTCGCAGCGCGCCGTGCGAGCGGGCAGCGCGGGCTTGGATCATTTGGGTTTTCAGATGGACAGCGCCCCCGAGCTGCACGCCATGACAGAGCAATTGCAGTCTGCTGGTCTTGCCGTCACAGGGCAGGGCGAGACGACTTGCTGCTATGCCAAGAGCGACAAAGGCTGGGTGCATGATCCGCAGGGCATTGCTTGGGAAAGCTTTGTGACGTTGGGCGAAGCGACGACTTACGGCGTAGAAAACGCCTCTGACACTGCTGACAACTCTGATTCTGCCCCGGTCGCAGCAACTGTAGCCACAGCCGCTTGTTGCGCACCTGCGGCGAAACCTAAAGTCTCGCTCGCAGACATCGCCGTGCGCCCAGCGGCCAGTTGCGGCGCACCCACCGCAGGATCTTCTAGCTGCTGCTGAAAGATTTTTACTATGAATTCAATAGCATCTGGCGCATATTTTATGCCGTCTAGAGGCTGATTTCTCTTTAAAAAGGCTTCATCATGACCCTGTCCACACCCCTCAACGTCCTCTTCCTCTGCACCCACAATTCCGCTCGCAGCATCTTGGCCGAAGTCTTGCTCAATCATTTGGGCAAAGGCCGCTTCAAAGCTTATTCCGCCGGCAGCAGCCCGCGAGAAGGCGGCAGCCCGAATGCCTTAGGTTTGCAAGTGCTACGCGAGCATGGCTTGGATACGAATGGCTTGCGCAGCAAAAGCTGGGATGAATTTGCAATTCCTGATGCACCCAAAATGGATTTGATCATCACGGTGTGCGACAACGCGGCGGGCGAGACATGCCCTTACTGGCCGGGAAATCCAGCGAGTGCGCATTGGGGCTACCCCGATCCGAGCGCAGGCGAGGGTAGCGATGCGCAAAAACTCGAAGCTTTCCGCCAAACCCTGCTCGCCATGCGCCGCCGGCTGCAAGCGCTGGTGAATTTGCCTGATGAGAAGCTCACCCAACCGAGCTTGCAGCAAAGCGCCAAAGAACTGTCTCAAATATGAAAGCCTATTCGCTAAAGCAACAAGCGCTCGCCGAATTCATCGGCACAGCCGCGCTGCTGTGCGCCGTGATCGGCTCTGGCATCATGGCCGAGCGGCTCTCGGGCGGCAATATCGCTGTGGCGCTGCTGGCCAACACGCTGGCCACGGTGTTTGCGCTGTATGTGCTGATTGAAGTGCTCGGGCCGATCAGTGGTGCGCATTTCAACCCACTGGTTACTGTGTGGGCTGTGTTTTTGATCAAAATCGGCAAGTAGCCGGCATAAAATCTGCGCGGAATGCTTCTCTTTTGATAGCAACTGTATTCATTGCAGCGCAACTTGCCGGCGCAGCGTGCGGCGCTTGGGCATCGCATGCGATGTTTGATTTACCCATTTTGCAGACGAGTATGAAGCTGCGCGGCGGTTGGGGGCAGGCGATTGCAGAGGCGGTTGCCACGGCGGGTTTGCTGTTCGTCATCATTCGCAGCGGCGCCACTGGTGTGAATGCCAAAGCCAGCGCTTTGGTGGCCTGCTATATCGGCGCTGCGTACTGGTTCACCGCAAGCACCAGCTTTGCCAACCCGGCGGCAGTGTTTGGCCGCATGCTGAGTGATTCATTTGCTGGCATCGCACCGGTGAGCGCTTTGGGCTTTGTGGCAGCGCAATGTGTAGGCGCGGCGGCGGGCGTAGGGCTGGCGCGATCGCTTCGGTGATTCAACTGAGGCAGCGCAGCGGCAAATACTGTTTGTCAATGTCGGTGCGGTTTGTGCCCAGCGGTTTCATGTTCTGCGGCTCTTTGGCAAAGCCGCAAACCCACGCGATGGGCACGAGCGGCGTTTCTTCCACCACAGCGGGGCGAAGGCTCAGGGTTTTGCCGCGCAAGCTGCCGTTGGCTTGATTGCCGAATTGCATGTGAATCACGCCGTCTTCCAAGCGCACACTGCTGACTAAATTACTCACGATTTTGTTGGGCTCGGGTAGGGCAAGCGCGGCATTGTCGGCAGGTAGCTTGCCCGTGATTTTCCACTGCGTGTCAACGGGATCAGACACAATCTTTGCAAGGGGCAGCGCCTCAACAATTTGTTCTTTGACGAGTTTGTCCAGCATCGTGGGCACGGCCATCAAGGCGAGTATGGCGATGACGGCAATCACCGTCATCAACTCGATCAAGCTGAAGCCTGAAGTTGGATTCGCGCCTTGTCGAGATTCATTCAGCATACAAATCAGGCCAGCGCCTTGACCACTGCATCACCCATTTGCACGGTGTTGACCTTCACTACCGCAGGGGTCTCGTTTCCTTTGCCCTCTGAGTAGATGTCTCCCGTGCGCAAGCCTTGCGCGAGAACTTTCTTCACCGCTTCTTCAATGCGCAGGGCAGCCGCCGGCTGATTGAGCGAGAAGCGCAGCATCACGCGGCGCTCAAGATCGTGGCCAGCGGATTAGCGATGCCTTTGCCAGCAATATCCGGCGCACTGCCGTGGCTGGGCTCATAGAGGCCGCGATTGTCTTTGTTGAGCGATGCACTGGGCAGCATGCCGATCGAGCCGGTGAGCATGCTGGCTTCATCCGAAAGAATGTCGCCAAACATATTGCCCGTAACGATCACATCAAACGCCTTGGGCGCTTTGACGAGCTGCATCGCCGCGTTGTCCACATACATGTGATCGAGCGCGACTTCGGGGTATTGTTTGCCCACTTCGGTGACCACATCTTTCCAAAGTTGAAAAGTTTCCAAGACATTGGCTTTATCGACGCTGGTGACTTTTTTGTTGCGTTTCATCGCCGCTTGGAAGGCCACATGCGCGATTCGCTCGATTTCGGGGCGGCTGTAGCGCATGGTGTCGAAGGCTTCCTCTGCACCGGGGAAATGCCCATCAGTCGCCACGCGGCGGCCACGCGGTTGGCCGAAATAAATATCACCTGTGAGCTCGCGGATGATGAGAATGTCTAAGCCTGCGATCAGCTCGGGCTTGAGGCTCGATGCGCCCACCAATTGCTCATAGCAAATCGCAGGGCGGAAGTTGGCAAAGAGGCCGAGGTTTTTCCGCAAACCCAAAATCGCTTGCTCAGGGCGCAGCGGGCGATCAAGCTTGTCGTATTTCCAATCGCCCACCGCACCGAAGAGCACAGCATCGGCTTCTTTGGCCAGCTTCAATGTTGCCTCAGGCAGCGGATGCACATGCGCCTCATACGCTGCGCCGCCGACCAAGGCAGACTCCATTTCAAATTTCAAATCCAATGCCTTGAGCACCTTGACGGCCTCGGCGACGATTTCTGTGCCGATGCCATCACCGGGGAGAACTGCGATTTTCATGATTTGTTCACTATTAAAAGGGGAGCACTCTGCGCAGGTTTTATTCCGGCTAGAGGCTCAAAAGGCTTAAAAAATGGGCTTTAGACGAGGGTGGTAGCCAGCCAAGGCTTGGTGGCCAAGCGCTCGGCTTCGAAGGCTTTGATTTTCTCGCTTTGGCGAAGAGTCAGGCCAATGTCGTCGAAGCCGTTGAGCAGGCAGTATTTGCGGAAGGCGTTGACTTCAAAGGGCAGATCGCCGAGTTGTGAGCCTTGAACGATTTGGCGATCGAGATCAATTGTGAGCTTGAAACCGGGGAAGGCGGCGGTCTCGTCGAACAGTTTGGCCACTGTGGCTTCGGGCAGAACGATAGGGAGCAAGCCGTTTTTGAAGCAGTTGTTGAAGAAGATGTCGGCATAGCTTGGCGCGATCAGTGCGCGAAAGCCGTATTGCTCAATCGCCCAAGGCGCATGCTCACGCGAAGAGCCGCAGCCGAAGTTCTTTCTGGCGAGCAGGATACTTGCGCCTTGATAGCGCTGTTGGTTGAGCACGAAATTGGGATTGATCTTGCGGTCAGCCAACTTGGAATACGGCTCGCCCGTGTCGAGAAAGCGTTCGGCATCGAACAGGTTGTCGCCGAAGCCACTCTTGCTGATGCGCTTCAAAAATTGCTTGGGAATGATCGCGTCGGTATCGACGTTTTCACGGTCAATCGGAGCAACGAGGCCTTGGTGGATGGTGAATTTATTCATGATATTTACTGTGGAGCTAGGTAACGCGAAAAGCGCGAAAAGTACGCGAAAAACGCTAAAAATCAGAAAAAAAGAATTCGAATGGTGATGAAATTGCTGGTACTTAAAAGGGTTTTCTTTCGCGTTTTTCGCGTACTTTTAGCGTTTTTCGCGTTACATAGAAATGATTTAAGCAAAGCGCCGAATATCGACGAAATGCCCGTGCACTGCTGCCGCTGCTGCCATCGCAGGCGAGACGAGATGGGTGCGACCACCAGCGCCTTGGCGGCCTTCGAAGTTGCGATTCGAGGTGGATGCGCAGCGTTCGCCGGGTTCTAAGCGATCTGCATTCATCGCGAGGCACATGCTGCATCCCGGCTCGCGCCACTCAAAACCTGCGGCTTTGAAAATCTCATGCAAACCTTCGCGCTCGGCCTGCGCTTTGACCAAACCTGAGCCGGGCACGACCATCGCGAGCTTGACATTTTTGCGACTTTTTGGCCAAGGCGTTTGACAGTTGCTGCTGCTTCGCGCATGTCTTCGATGCGGCTGTTGGTGCAACTTCCGATGAAGACTTTATCGACTGTGATGTCGGTGAGCGATTTGTTGGGCTCTAAGCCCATGTAGGTGAGTGCGCGTTCGATGTCTTTTCGCTTCGTTGCGTCTTTTTCTTTATCAGGATCGGGCACGCGGCCTTCTACGCCGAGCACCATTTCGGGAGAAGTGCCCCAAGTGACTTGCGGTTGGATTTGCGTTGCATCAAGAGTGACTGTGGTGTCAAACACCGCATCGGCATCACTGGTCAAAGTGCGCCAATAGGCAATCGCTTGCTGCATCACGACACCCGTCGGCGACATCGGGCGGCCTTGTACGTATTCGATTGTTTTCTCATCCACCGCCACGAGGCCAGCGCGTGCGCCAGCTTCAATGGCCATGTTGCACACCGTCATGCGGCCTTCCATGCTCATGTTGCGGAACACGCTACCGCCGAATTCGATGCAATGGCCTGTGCCGCCCGCCGTGCCGATTTTGCCGATGATGGCGAGCGCCACATCTTTCGGTGTCACGCCTTTTTGCAACGCGCCGTCTACCTTGACGAGCATATTTTTCATCTTCTTTTGCTGCAAGGTGTTCGTCGCAAGCACATGCTCCACTTCGCTCGTGCCGATGCCATGCGCGAGTGCGCCGAATGCGCCATGCGTACTCGTGTGCGAGTCGCCGCACACCACCGTCATGCCCGGCAGCGTTGCGCCTTGCTCGGGGCCCATCACATGCACGATGCCTTGACCTTTGGAGAGAAACGGGTGATACGCCGCTGCGCCAAACTCTTTGATATTCGCGTCCAGCGTGGTGATTTGCTCTTTGCTCACCTGATCGGCAATGCCATCGTAGCCCAGCTCCCAGCCGGTGGTGGGCGTGTTGTGATCGGCTGTGGCGACCACGGATGACACGCGCCAGACTTTGCGGCCGGCTTGGCGCAAGCCTTCGTAAGCCTGCGGGCTGGTGACTTCGTGCACCAAATGGCGATCAATATAAAGAATGGCCGTGCCATCCTCTTCGGTGTGGACGACGTGTTCATCCCAAATTTTGTCGTAGAGCGTGCGGGCTGTAGCGGTGCGTGACATATCAGAATCCTTTGAAGGCAAGATTTTAAGTTTTAGAAAGTAAGTGATCGACAAGAAGTTTCGCTGGCGCGGGTAGCGCTAAAAAATCTCGGGCAACGATGAGCAAATCGCGCAGCGCCCAAGCGTCAGTTAAAGGCACTGCCACCAAATCGCCCACCGAGCCGACCAGCTCAAACGCGCGATCTGGCATCACGCCCACGCCCAAGCCGTTGTCAATCATGCGGCACATGGCATCCAGTGAAGTCACTTGAATGCGCAATTGCAAGAGCTTGCCTACATCGGCTGCCGCCCGCCGCTGCGCGAGATACAGCGCGCTATTGCTGTGCAAGCCCACATGATCAAAATCCAGCGATTCGACAAAATCAATCTGCTTGCGGCGCGAGAGCGCATGGCGTTTCGGGCAAACGAGCACCAAGCGATCTTGCCGGTAGCGCTCGACTGCCAAGCCCTTCAAGTCGGCTTGCGGATTGCAAATGCCAATATCCGCCGCGCCATCGTGTACTGCGCGAATGATGTCGCCGCTCAAATGCTCTTGCAGATCAATTTTGATCTTTGAATGCTTCTTGGCAAACGCGCCAATATCCTCCGGCAAAAATTCTACAATGGCCGAAATATTTGCATGAATGCGCACATGCCCTTTGATGCCCTCGGCGTATTCCACCAAATCGCCCTGCATGCGATCAAGGCTCAAGAGCACCGAGCGGGCGTGATGCAAAAATGCTTCACCCGCAGGCGTGGGGTTCACGCCGCGTGCATGGCGATAGAGCAGGGCAGTGCCGGCAGCGGCTTCTAAGTCAGACAATCGCTTGCTGACCGCTGATGCCGCAATGAACTCTTTATCCGCCGCCTTGCCAATGCTGCCGTGTTCGCACACGGCAGCAAAGAGCTGCAGCGTGGTCAGATCAAGGCGACGCGCAAAGCTGCGCTCGGAGGGGTTCATGGCAAAAAGCAGTCAAGAAATCGTGATTGACGATGGAAAAATTTGATTTTCTCATGGATGAAGATATGAGGCATCGTGATTCAAGATGGGAGACTGGTGAATTTGCGGAGTGTCAACAGCCTGAATTTCGGCTTCAATTCGTGTTTTCAATTCAAGGAGACAAAGCTCATGACCTCGCTGATTTCTCGCCGCAGCACCTTGCTCGCCGCTCCCGCATTGCTTGCCGCGCCTTGGGCAGCCGCACAAACCTTCCCCGAGCGCCAGCTCACCATCGTCGTGCCAGCGCCGCCGGGCGGCACGGCGGATATTTCCTCTCGCGCAATTTCCGATCCCTTGGGCAAAGCCTTGGGGCAGACCGTGGCGGTAGATAACAAAGGCGGCGGCAACGGCGCAGTGGGCGCACAAGTGGTGCTCAATGCGCGCCCCGATGGTCACACCCTTCTCATGGCCTACTCCGGCTTTCATTGCATGAGTCCGCATCTCGTGAAGCTGCCCTATGATCCGCTCAAAGATTTGCAGGCGATTGCTAACGTGTATTCTGCGCCGCAGGTGATGGTGGTGCGCTCGAATTTAGGCATCAAGACGGTGCAAGAGCTGATCGCGTATGCGAAAAAGAATCCTGGCAAGCTCAACTACGGCAGCTCAGGCAACGGCAGCGTGCAACACATTGCCACCGAGCTGTTCAAGCAAATCACGGGTACGTTCATCACCCACATTCCCTATCGCGGCTCGGGCCCGACGATCACGGATTTGCTCTCTAGCCAAATTGATCTCACAGTCACGACCGCACCCTCTCTGATGCCACATATCCAAAGCGGCCGCTTCACGCCCTTGGTGGTGGCCGGCCCGCGCCGCTTGGCGAGCCTGCCCAATGTGCCGACGGGCGCAGAGGCGGGCTTGAAGGGCTATGAAGTGGATGCATGGTTTGCGCTTTACACCCATTCGCAAGCGCCCAAAGCGGCGGTGGATCGCATTGCAAGCGAGGTGCAAAAAGTCATGGCAAACCCAGCCTTCAAAGACCGCGCCACCAGCCTCGGCGCAGAAGCCAACTTCATCGGCCCTCGCGAGATGATGGCCTATGCGCAGGCCGAATACGACAAATGGGGCAAGGTCATCAAGTCAGCCAAGATCACGGCAGATTGATGAAGTCACTATAGAATCAATAGCACTCTGCGCAGATTCTATGCTGGCTAGATGCCAATTTGGCATAAAAATCGGGCTTATTTTGTACCTCCAATTGCAGTGCGCACGCGTTGCGCACTGCTTTTCCCAAAGATTTACACAGACTTGTCCACAGACAGGTAGCGACACAGACGCTTGACGTGGTGCTTCTTATCGCACAATCGAACCATGGCCTCTGACACTGATTTTCTTGACGACAACTTGGTCACTTCGTCTGACTATATTCCCCCTGATTTATCCAGCGATGCATTGATTGCGCAGCTTCGCGTGCCGCCGCACAGCATAGAGTCTGAGTCCAGCGTGCTGGGCGGGTTGCTACTGGACAACGGCGCTTGGGATCGCGTGGGTGATTTGCTGATTGACAGCGATTTTTATCGGTATGAGCATCGTTTGGTGTATGCCGCGATTGGCTCGCTCATCAATGCCAGCAAACCTGCCGATGTGATCACCGTCTTTGAGCGTTTGCAGTCGGAGGGTAAGGCTGATGAAGTAGGCGGCTTGGTGTATCTCAATGCCCTGGCGCAGTATGTGCCCAGCGCTGCCAATATTCGCCGCTATGCAGAGATCGTGCGCGAGCGGTCAATCTTACGCAAACTGGTCAGCGCCAGCGACGAAATTTCTTCAAGCGCATTTGCAACGCAGGGCAGGCCGGTTGCAGAAATTTTGGATGATGCCGAGAAAAAAATCTTTGCGATTGGCGAAGAAGGCTCACGCCTGAAGCAAGGCTTTCATTCGATGGAAAGCTTGGTGACGCAACTGATTGAGCGCGTCGAGGAGATGAGCAAGAACCCGAACGACATCACAGGCGTTCCAACTGGGTTCTATGATTTTGACAAAATGACCAGTGGCATGCAGGCGGGGGATTTGATTGTTTTGGCCGCAAGGCCGTCGATGGGTAAAGCACAGCCCTTGAATGCAAAAATCAAAACGCTCTCGGGCTGGAAGTTGATGGCTGAGATTGCAGTAGGCGACTCGTTGGCATCGGTGGATGGCAAGACCAGCATCGTCACAGGCGTTTTCCCGCAAGGTGTTAAGCCGACATTCGAGGTGAAGTTCTCGGACGGAAGAACCACGCGCTGCTGCGGCGAGCATTTGTGGCGCATCATGTACCGCGATTGGGATGCGCCCAAAGTGGTGGATACGCACAAGCTGATCGAGATGATGGGCAAAGTGCGCTACAAAAATCGCTTGTGGATTGATTCAGTCAGTGGTGATTTTGGCCATGCCAATGAATTGCCAATTGACCCTTGGGTGCTTGGCTGTCTATTGGGCGATGGTGGGCTCACTGGCACAGGCAGCGTGATGCTGTCGAGTGCCTCAGAGGAGCTGCTCGGCCGGATGCAAGAGCGCCTGCCTGACGATATGGAATTGGTGCACACCAGCCATTACGACTACCGAATGGTGCAAACGCATCGCGGGCGAGTCAAAGGTGTGCAAGGCTTAGTTCCGAATCCCATGCGAGTTGCATTGCAGGCACTGGGGCTTTCTGGGTTGTCGAGTGAAGAAAAATTCATCCCTGAGTTGTATCTGCTCGCTGGCAAAGAGCAACGCTTGGATGTGTTACGCGGCTTGATCGACACCGATGGTTGGGTAGAAAAATGGGGCAGCATTCGCCTTTCCACAGGCAGCCAGCGTATGGCTAACGATATTGCAACCTTGGTGCGCTCCCTTGGCGGATGGTGCGCAGTCAATGTGAAGCAGCCATACTTCGCCAACAAAGCGGGTGAACGCGTGGCTGGTCTGCCAGCGTATGTGTGCAACATTGCGCATCCTGATCCGCAAAGCTTGATGCTGATGTCGACTAAACGCAGCCGCGCACTGAGCGAGCGCGAGAGACAAAAGCGCCCCACAGTCAGCTCCATTTCGCCTTATGGGCAAGAGCCTTGCCAGTGCATTTCTGTGAGCCATCCCTCGCATCTGTACATCACCGATGATTATGTGGTGACGCATAACACCTCGCTTGCGATCAACATCGCAGAACATGTCGCGCTCGCTGAAGGTTTGCCAGTGGCTGTGTTCTCCATGGAGATGGGGGCGAGGTCAATTGGCCGTGCGTATCGTCGGCTCAATTGGGCGAATTGACCAAGGTCATTTGCGCACCGGTAAGCTCAATGACGATGAATGGCCGCGCCTTGTGGAGGCCATTGAAAAGCTTCGCAACGTCTCGCTGCATATTGATGAAACGCCTGGGCTCACGCCATCAGAACTGAGGGCCAATGCGCGCCGATTGGCGCGGCAAATGGGAGGCAAACTTGGCCTCATTGTGGTGGATTACTTGCAGCTCATGACTGGCAGTCGAGGCAGCGATGGCGACAATCGCGCCACAGAATTGGGCGAAATTTCTCGCGGCCTCAAAATGCTGGCTAAAGAATTGCAATGCCCGGTCATTGCACTGTCTCAGCTCAATCGCGGCGTGGAGCAACGTACCGATAAACGCCCGATGATGAGTGATTTGAGGGAATCTGGAGCGATTGAGCAAGATGCCGACGTGATCATGTTCATTTACCGTGATGACTACTACAACAAAGACAGCAAAGAGCCTGGCGTTGCTGAAATCATCATTGCCAAGCAGCGAAATGGCCCCACGGGCACTTGCAAGCTCGCGTTCTTGAAGCCACTGACTAAATTTGAGAATTTGGCCTCTGGCTATGGTTCTTCCGACGATTTTTAAGCCAATGAATCGAAGTGATTGCGACTTGAGGTATGCAGACTGAGTTTCAATCGAACCGTCAAACCTTGGCCTTGAGCAGAATGCAGACTCAGGCTTCCACCATGCGCAGCAGCCACGCGGTGCGCAAGCCATAAGCCCATGCCAACCGCCACATCTGTACCTGAGCTTGGCATCGACAAACTAGTTTGAATTTTAGACAAGTGTTCGACTTGAATTCCTGGGCCGTCGTCTCTGATGAGTAGCTCGTCAGCTTGAATGGTTTGAATGAACACGGTTTGAGCGCCGTAGCGAACACTGTTGTCCAACAAGTTAAACAGAGCTGCGGACAGCAGGTCAGCAATTGGCTGACAGCGCGTGTTGTGCTGAAAGATTC
>JAAUOI010000060.1 GCA_012036375.1 Allobrachymonas sp.
GGCAGACCTCAGCGCCATCGCCGCCATAAACGATTCCCGGCTGGTGACGGAAGGCTAGGAAATGCACTTGATTCGCAATTTTCACGAATTGAAGGTGCGAAATTGAAGAAATTTGCGAAGTTTCCCGCGCCCGGCGCGGCGGCAGCACCCGTCACCACCTCAGGACAACCCAGCACAGGCGGGCAAATTCAGGCCGACCCCGCCAGCAATTCACTCATCATCACCGCACCCGAGCCGCAATACCGCCAGATGCGTGCAGTGATTGATCGCTTGGATCAGCGCCGCGCACAAGTCTTTGTGGAATCGCTGATTGCCGAAGTTAACTCAGATCGCGCCGCAGAATTTGGCATTCAGTGGCAAGGCGCATTGGGCAAAAATGGCGATAAAAACATCGGCCTACTCGGCACGAACTTCGGCGCAGGCGGCAATAACATCATCAGTCTGGCCACAGGTGCAGCAGCTGGCACGGTCTCGCCCGGCAAGGGCATCAATTTCGGCCTAGCCCGCGAAACCAATGGCGTGTATGTGCTCGGCTTTCTCGCTCGCTTTTTGGAGAGCACGGGCGATGGCAATGTCTTGTCCACGCCGAATTTGCTGACCCTCGACAACGAAGAAGCCAAAATCGTCGTCGGTCAAAACGTGCCCTTCGTTACGGGTCAATTCACCAACACGGGCGCCAGCGGCGGCGGCGCGACCAATCCGTTCCAAACGATTGAGCGCAAAGATGTGGGTTTGACGCTGCGCGTCAAACCCCAGATCAGCGAAAACGGCACGGTGCGCTTACAAATTTTCCAAGAAGTCTCCAGCGTGCAAGCCAGCTCCGTCAACTCTGCCAGCGGCCTCATCACCAACAAACGCTCCATTGAGAGCAATGTGATCGTAGAAGACGGCGGCATCATCGTGCTCGGCGGTTTGCTCTCGGATGAGTTCTCGGGCAACCAAGAAAAAGTGCCGGGCGTGGGCGATGTGCCCTTCTTTGGCAACCTGTTCAAAAGCGAAGCGCGGACTCGCAGAAAAACCAATTTGATGGTATTTTTACGACCCCTCGTGGTGCGCGATGCGCAGCAAACCGACGCGCTCTCGCTGGATCGCTACGAATTCATGCGCGCCGGGCAAAAGGAAACGCAACCCGCACCGAGTTCGCCGCTGGGCATCAACGAAGCACCCGTCATGCCACCCCAGCTACCACCGAAAAGCTCCAACAGCTCGCCCAGCAAAACGCCAGCGCCTTTGACGAGCGTGCCGTTCAACACCCCGGGTGCCCCAGCGTCCAAGCCTTGAACGCACATGGCCACAAGTTACCCCTCCCCTACGCCTTTGCCGCAGCAACCAAGTGTTGCTGACACTGCAAGACGACGCGAGCACGCTCTGGATCAGCGCGGCATCGAACCACTCTGCACTTGCGGAAATCATGCGAAAGTACGGTCTAGCCGTCATAGAATCTGCGCAGAGTGCTATTGAAAAAGTAGCGCCCGAGGCATTGGTTCAACGCATCAGTGCGGCCTATGCGCAGGGGGAATCGAGCGCTGCCTCGGTGGTGAGCGAAGTGCAATCCGATGCCGATCTCTCGCGCATCATGCAAGAGCTGCCTGCGGTGGAAGATTTGCTAGAAAACGCTGACGACGCGCCCATCATCCGCATGCTCAACGCCTTGCTCACGCAAGCCGCCCGCGATGGCGCGAGCGATATTCACATCGAGCCCTATGAGCGCACATCGAGTGTGCGCTTCCGTGTGGACGGCACGCTGCGCGAAGTCGTGCAGCCCAACCGCGCCTTGCATGCCGCACTCATTTCGCGCCTGAAAATCATGGCCGAGCTCGATATTGCTGAAAAGCGTTTGCCGCAAGATGGCCGCATCTCGCTGCGCATTGGCACCCGCGCGATGGATGTGCGCGTGAGCACGCTGCCGTCTGCGCATGGCGAGCGCGCGGTGCTGCGCTTGCTCGATAAACCGCCAGCAAGCTCACGCTCGAAGCTGTGGGCATGCAAGGCCAAGTACTCAAAAGCTTTGAGCAACTCATCGCGCAACCGCACGGCATCATCTTGGTCACTGGTCCTACCGGTTCAGGCAAAACCACCACACTGTATGGTGCCTTGTCCAAAATGGATGCGAGCACCACCAACATCATGACGGTGGAAGACCCGATTGAATATGAATTGCCCGGTATTGGCCAAACGCAGGTCAACGCGAAAATTGATCTGAACTTCGCCAAAGCCTTGCGAGCCATTTTGCGGCAAGACCCCGATGTCATCATGATCGGCGAAATTCGCGATTTTGAAACCGCGCAAATCGCCATCCAAGCCTCACTCACTGGCCACCTCGTGCTTGCCACTTTGCACACCAACGACGCAGCCAGCGCCGTCACGCGCCTGACCGACATGGGCGTTGAGCCCTTCTTGCTGTCCTCATCTCTCCTTGGCGTGCTCGCTCAGCGCTTGGTGCGCAAACTGCAAATTCCCGGTGAGGCGAGCAGCGGTTACGCTGGCCGCACCGGCATTTTTGAATTGCTCACCGTCAACGACAGCATCCGCGATTTGATTCACCAAAAAGCCGCCGAGAGTCAATTGCGCAGCGCTGCACTGGCCGCTGGCATGCACCTCATGCGTGACGATGGCGAACGCTTGGTTCGCGAAGGCATCACGAGCTTGGAAGAAGTTGTGCGCGTGACGCGGGATTAAAAACAGATGAAAATACCTCAATTTTTAGGAGTTTCATCATGGGATTAGCCGCTGAAAAATCCATTTTCACTGGCGCAGACTATCTGGCTTGGGATGAAGGCCAGAGCGTTCGCCATGAATACTTTCAGGGCGAAGTGTTTGCTATGGCTGGCGGCTCGGATAACCATGCCACGGTGATTCTCAACGTCGCCATCGCAATCAAGCAACACATTAAAGGCATACCTTGCCGCGTATTCACCCACGATGTCAAACTGCATGTCGAAAAAGCCAACAGCTATTTTTATCCCGATGTATTTGTGACATGCAGTGAGCGGGATGCCAAAGAGCGTTTGGTCAAAACCGAAGCGAAGCTGGTGATTGAAGTGCTCTCGCCCAGCACAACCGCGTTTGACCGAGGCCACAAATTTGAAGCCTATCGCAGCCTGCCCACGCTACAAGAATTCGTCTTGATTGATCCCGAAGCATTAACTGCTGAAACCTATCGCCGCAGCGCGAACGACGAGTGGATTTTGCGAGCTTTTGGTGTGGGTCAAGGCTTGACATTGCACAGCCTTGATCTGTCCATGACTGCGGCTGAATTATTTGCCGATGTGGTCATCGATCCGCCCAGCGAAGCCACCAGCGCCTGAGCCTTTTGTTCTGACCCATGCCCGCCTACCAATTCGAAGCCCTCGATGCCCAAGGCCAGACGCGCAAAGGCGTGATCGAGGCCGATACTGTTAAATCCGCTCGCGCCATGCTGCGCACGCAACTGCTCGTACCACTGGCGGTCGATGCGATTCTTGCGCAAACTTCTGACAGCACCAACAGCTCATGGACGCAGCGCAAGCTCTTTGAAAGCCGCGCGTTCTCCAGCACCGAGCTGGCAGTGTGGACGCGCCAGCTCTCGGGGCTCTTGTCTGCGGGCTTGCCGCTGGAGCGAGCGCTCACGGCCTTGTCGGATGAAGCAGAAGACGATCGCCAGCGCAATGTGGTCGCGGCTTTGCGAGCGGAAGTCAACGCAGGTTCGAGCTTTGCCAAAGCCTTAGGCCAGCATCCACGCGAATTCAGCGAGATTTACCGTGCGGTGGTGGGCGCGGGCGAAGCCTCGGGGCATTTGGGCACGGTATTGGAGCGTTTGGCCGATGATTTGGAAGAAGGCCAAGCCTTGAAAGCCAAGCTGATCGGCGCATCGCTGTATCCCGCCATCGTCACCTTGGTGGCAATTGTGATTGTGATTTTCTGGTGACCTATGTGGTGCCGCAAGTCGCCGGTGTGTTCGCTGGCAGCAAACGTGCCCTACCCTTGCTCACGCAGATCATGCTGGGCATTTCAGCGGCTGTGCGCAGCAGCGGAATTTATGCCCTAATTGCTCTTTTTTTGATAGCATTTGGCGCACATTCTATGCGGGGTAATGAGGCTTTTCGCTTAAAAATAGATGCGTTATGGCTGCGCCTGCCAGTCATCGGCCGATTGGCCAAAGGCTTTAACGCAGCGCGTTTTGCCGCCACGCTGGGGCTGCTCGCTAACGCAGGCGTACCCATTCTCAAAGCCTTGCAAGCCGCCGCGCAAACGCTCAACAACCGCGCCATGCGAGCCGATGCGCTGGATGCCCACACGCTCGTGCGAGAAGGTGCGCCACTGGCAAGTGCGCTGGCGCAAAAGAAAAACTTTCCCGGTTTGATTGCGATGTTTGCCCGACTGGGCGAGCAAACGGGCCAGTTGCCCGCGATGCTGGAGCGTGCGGCCAGGCAGCTGTCTGGCGAAGTGCAACGCCGCTCGATTGCTTTAGCGACGATTCTTGAACCCTTGCTGATCGTAGCGATGGGCGTGATCGTTTTGCTGATCGTGCTAGCCGTGTTGCTGCCGATCATTGAATTGAATCAATTGGTCAAGTAGACCTCTCAACCATGGGCGCTTCTCTTCAAGGCAAATTGGTGGTGGCGATTTCTTCGCGCGCCTTGTTCGATTTAGAGGAAGAAAACACAGTTTTCGAGCAATCGGATGACAAAGCCTACATGGCCATGCAAATGCAGCGCATTGACCAGCCCGCGCAGCCCGGTGTGGCCTTCTCGTTGGTGAAAAAACTGCTCGCCTTCAACAGCGATGAGCAGCAGCGCGTGGAAGTCGTCATCCTCTCGCGCAACGACCCAGTGAGCGGCCTGCGCGTGATGAAAAGTGCAGAGCATTACAAATTGCAAATCGCACGCTGCACGTTTACCCGTGGCGAGCCGCCATGGCGCTATTTGCGGCCACTCAAAGCCAATTTGTTTTTATCGGCCAAGAGCGAAGATGTGCGCTCTGCATTATCCAATGGCTTTCCTGCAGCTACGGTGGCCACGCGCTCCATGAAAGCCAGCGATTTGCATCCCCATGAGGTGCGTATTGCATTCGATGGCGATGCGGTTCTGTTTTCTGATGAGGCTGAGCGCGTCTATGCCAAAGGTGGGCTAGACAAGTTCATCAAAAACGAAGTCAAAAAGCCGATCAACCCTTGCCGCCCGGCCCATTCAAGCCCCTACTGGAGGCCTTGCATCGCCTGCAAAGCGAAGGCACCGCCAGCGTTCGCATCCGCACCGCACTCGTCACCGCCCGCAGCGCCCCTGCGCATGAACGCGCGATTCGCACCCTGATGGCATGGAACATCACGGTCGATGAAGCCATGTTTCTCGGCGGCCTCGAAAAAGGCGAATTTCTCAAAGAGTTCGAGCCCGATTTCTTCTTCGACGATCAAACCGGCCATGTGCAATCGGCTGCCGATCATGTGCCCGCTGGGCATGTGGAATCGGGCGTACGCAACGCCTGAGCCCAATTCACAGCCTTCATACGACTGTGCATATACGTCGTATAAAAGACAAACTGCCGTAAACCCCATCTCGGCGCGATTTTTGCTCTGCTAGCATCAATGCCTTGACATAAGCACATCAATGTTTGCCTTTATCCTCCAACGCCTTATTCAAGCCGCCCTCGTGATGACCACGGTGGCGTTTATTGCTTTCATGTTGTTTCAGTTTGTGGGCGACCCGGTCGTCTTCTTACTAGGCCAAGATGCCACGCCAGAGCAGATTCGTGAGCTGCGCGCTGATTTGGGGCTGGACAAGTCCTTTGTGGTGCAGTTCGTGAGCTTTCTGGGCAATGCGGTGCAAGGCGAGTTTGGCCTGTCGCTGCGCCAAGGCACCAAAGTTTCCACCTTGTTGGCCGAGCGTTTTCCGGCAACCTTTGAATTGGCCTTGGTAGCCGCCACGATTGCACTGGTGGTGGGTATTCCAATGGGCGTGTATGCGGCGCTGCGACGCGGCTCGTTCCTCAGCCAAATGTTCATGACGATTTCGCTGTTGGGCGTGTCGCTGCCCACATTCTTGATTGGCATTGCACTGATTTTGATTTTTGCGGTCTGGCTGGGATGGTTTCCCAGCTTCGGGCGGGGCGATGTGGTGCAACTGGGCTGGTGGAGCAGTGGGCTCATGACACCCAAAGGCTGGCATCACATTGTGCTGCCAGCAATCACACTGGCAATTTTTCAGCTCACGCTCATCATGCGCCTCGTGCGTGCGGAGATGCTGGAAGTGCTGCGCACCGATTACATCAAGTTTGCCCGCGCACGTGGCCTGTCCAATCGCGCGATTCACTTTGGCCATGCACTCAAAAATACGCTGGTGCCCGTGATGACGATTACTGGCTTGCAACTTGGCGGCTTGATTGCGTTTGCCATCATCACCGAGACGGTGTTTCAGTGGCCGGGCATGGGTTTGCTGTTCATTCAAGCCGTGACGTTTGCAGATATTCCTGTGATGGCGGCTTATTTGTGCATGATCGCGCTGATTTTGTGGTGATCAATTTGGTGGTGGATTTGCTGTATTTCGCAGTGGATCCACGCCTTCGCGTCGGCAACAAAGGCCACTGAGTATGCTTGCCCCCTTGCTCAAAGCCAATGGCGCAGCCTTTGCGCGCATCCGCGAGTTTCACCCGGAGCTGACCAGCTTTCGGCGTGATTTGCATGCGCATCCTGAGTTGGGTTTTGAAGAGATCTACACTTCGGGTCGCGTGCGTCAGGCGCTGGAGATATGCGGTGTCGATGAGATCCACACGGGCATCGGCAAGACGGGCGTGGTGGGTTTAATTCATGGCAAGCAAAAGTCTGGTCGCATGATTGGCTTGCGTGCCGATATGGATGCCCTGCCCATGACGGAGCATGGCACTGTGGCTTGGAAATCCGTCAAGCCCGGCCTCATGCACGGCTGCGGGCACGATGGCCACACCACCATGCTCACGGGCGCTGCGCGGTATTTGGCCGAAACGCGAAATTTTGCTGGCACAGCGGTGCTGATCTTCCAGCCCGGCGAAGAAGGCTTTGCGGGCGCGAAGGCGATGATTGAGGATGGTTTGTTTGAGCGCTTTCCGATCGAAGCCGCTTATGCCATGCACAACTGGCCTGCCATGCGCCCCGGCGAGATTGGCGTGAACCCTGGTCCGATGATGGCCGCTGCGGATCGCATCACGATCACGATCACCGGCAAAGGCGGCCACGGCGCGCATGCCTATCTCACAGTCGATCCCGTGCTCGTGGCAGGCCACATCATCACGGCGGTGCAAAGCATCGTCTCGCGCAATGTCAAGCCGGTGGATTCTGCGGTGATCAGCCTGTGTGCGCTGCAAGCCGGTGATGTACATGCCATGAGCGTGATCCCCGGCGAAGCCACACTGGTGGGCACTGTGCGCAGCTTCAACCCACAAGTTCAAGAAATGATTGAGCGGCGTTTGCAAGAGCTATGCAGTGGCATTGCGCAAAGTTTTGGTGCAACGGCCTATGTGCACTATGAGCGCATTTACCCAGCCACGATCAACAGCCCAGCCGAGGCGAAGTTTGCCGCTGATGTGGCGGCCAGTTTGGTGGGCGAGGATCACGTCAAGCGCAGCATGGAGCCGAGCATGGGTGCAGAAGATTTTTCATTCATGCTGCAAGCCAAGCCGGGCGCATATTTGCGCTTGGGTCAAGGCGAAGCCAATGGCATAGGCGCGTGCTTTTTGCACAACAGCCGATACGATTTCAACGACGACGTGCTGCCGCTGGGCAGTGCTTTATTGGCGAGTTTGGTCGAGCAGGCTTTGCCTGTTCGATGAATTGAGTTTTTACTAGGAGTTTGATCATGTTTTTAGGCAAAAAAGCGGTAATTACCGGCGCTATTATTGCGCTAAATGCTATGGTTTCGATAGCAACTGCAAAGACGATTCGTATCGGTAACCAAGGCGATGCGCTGTCGATGGATCCGCATTCGCTCAATGAATCGCTACAGCTCAGCGTCACAGGCAATGTGTATGAAGGGCTGACTGCTCGCAACAAGGATTTGAGCCTTGCACCCGGCTTGGCTACCTCGTGGAAACAAACCTCACCTACCGTGTGGCGCTTTGATCTGCGCAAGAACGTGAAATTTCACATGGCACTCCCTTCACGGCCGATGATGTGATTTTCTCGTTTGCACGCGCAGCGGGCGACGGCTCGGACATGAAGAGCTATTTGAACGATGTCAAAGAATGGCGCAAGGTCAACGACCACGCGATTGATATTGAAACCAAAGCACCCTTTCCGATCCTGCCGGAGGTGCTCTCGCTGTTGTACGTCATGAGCAAGCAATGGAGCGAGACCAATCAAGCCATGCGACCTGTTGATCGCCGCCGTGGTATTGAAAATGCAGCCTCGTTTCGCGCCAATGGCACGGGGCCTTTCCGCGTGCGCGAGCGCCAGCCGGGTGTTAAAACCACTTTTTCACGCAATGGCAACTACTGGGGCAAGGTCGATGGCAACGTGACCGAAGTGGTCTACACACCGATCACCAACGATTCCACCCGAGTCGCTGCTTTGATCTCTGGCGAGATTGATGTGATGGAGCCTGTGCCCGTGCAAGACGTGGCGCGTGTGAATGCGAGCGCCAATGCCAAAGCCATGCAAGGGCCCGAGCTGCGTACGATCTTTTTGGGCATGGATCAAAAGCGCGACGAGCTTTTGTATTCCAGCGTGAAGGGCAAAAACCCGTTCAAAGACAAGCGCGTGCGCCAAGCGTTTTATCAAGCGATTGACATTGAAGGCATCAAGCGCACGGTGATGCGCGGCGCATCAAATCCCACCGCGCTGATGGTGGGCCCAGGCATCAATGGATTTGATGCCAACATGAACAAGCGCTTGCCCTTTGATACCGAAGCGGCCAAAAAACTCATGACAGAAGCGGGCTATCCGAACGGCTTTGAAGTCACCATGAATTGCCCCAATGATCGCTATGTGAATGATGGCGAGATTTGCCAAGCGGTGGCGGCCAATCTCTCGCGCATTGGCGTGAAGATCAATTTACAGGCTGAAGGCAAGGGCACGTATTTCCCGAAAATCTTGCGCCGCGACACCAGCTTTTATCTCTTGGGCTGGACACCTGGCACTTATGACTCACACAACGCCCTCAATGCGCTCACACGTTGCGTGGACGACAAAGGCTCAGGCCAATTCAACTTGGGTGCTTATTGCAATCCCAAGGTCGATGAGCTGACACTCAAGATTCAATCCGAGACCGACAAAGCCAAACGCCAAGCCATGATTGGTGAAGCTTTCAAAATGCATGCAGACGATATTGGCCACTTGCCACTGCATCAGCAAGCGTTGGCTTGGGGTGTGAGCAAAAAGGTGGATTTGGTGCAACTGGCCGATAACTTCATGCCTTTCAAGTGGATGAGTGTGAAGTAATCATTGGTTTGAAAACTAGGTAACGCGAAAAGCACGAAAAGTACGCGAAAAGCGCAAAAAAGAAAACATGGGTTTGTTTCGCGCTTTTCGGATTTCTTTTAGCGATTTTCGCGTTACATAGTCTGCATTTATCTCTATTCAAATCTAGGATTCCAATGGGTGTGCTCTCCAAGTGGTTAGACAGCGATGTCGGCTACAGTTTTAAAACCTCTCCGGTGGCGATTGTGGCCGCTTTGGTGGCTTTCATCTGCGTATTTTGCGCGCTGTTTGCTGGCCTCATCGCGCCTCACAACCCATTCGATTTAACGACGCTCGAACTCTCTGATGCCCGCTTGCCGCCCGCATGGATCGAAGGTGGCAAAGCCACCTTCTTCTTGGGCACGGACGATCAAGGCCGCGATATTCTCTCGGCCTTGATGTATGGCGCGCGCATCTCCTTGGCGGTGGGCATTGTGTCAGTGATTCTTTCCGTGTTGATTGGCGTGACGCTCGGTTTGCTCGCCGGCTTCTTCGGCGGCTGGATTGATACGCTGCTCATGCGCATTTGCGATGTGATGCTGTCTTTCCCGCCCATCTTGGTGGCTCTGCTGATTGCAGGAGTCGGCCGTGCGATGTTTCCGAATGCGCATACGAGTGTGGCTTTCGGCGTGCTCATCATTTCCATCACGCTCACGGGTTGGGTGCAATACGCCCGCACGGTGCGCGGCACCACACTGGTGGAGCGCAATAAAGAATATGTGCAAGCCGCCCGCGTGACGGGGGTGGCCAGCAGCCGCATCATGCTGCGCCATGTGCTGCCCAACGTCATGGGACCCGTGCTCGTGCTGGCTACGATTCAGGTCGCCACAGCCATCATCACCGAGGCCACCCTCAGCTTCTTGGGCGTTGGCGTACCGCCCACCTCGCCGTCGCTGGGCACACTCATTCGCGTGGGCAACGACTATCTCTTTTCTGGTGAATGGTGGATCACCGTCTGGCCAGGGTTGATGCTGATTTTGATTGCGTTGTCTGTGAATTTGTTGGGCGACTGGCTGCGCGATGCGTTGAATCCGAGGTTGCGTTGAAAGATTGTTATGAAAAAAATCCTAACTCTGCTTGCAACATTAACGTTTTGTACTTTTACCTATACTCAACAAACAGATAACTATAAAGATAGCGATGCAAAAAGTAGGCTAGAAATTGCGACTAATTTGGTCAATAGCACTGCTTCAGTAAATGGATCAAATTCACTACCATTCATGACGAACTACGCCACTGAGGAAGGTCTTCAGAGAGAAATTGACAGAGCTTATCCAAAATTAAATGAGCTAGCCAAGCTACGCGTTGTCAGCGCATTGACGGATGTCGTGAAGCGACACAGCGGAATGTTTGAGCGATTTGTAACACTTGTCAATCGTGCGATGGCCGAAAATATTGCACTAAAGTTCAGCCTCGTAGAACTACAAAGTATTGCAGCACAATCACAAGGAAAAACGCTCGATAGCTTAAATTTATTAAGTAATAAAGAAATAGAAAAGATCGCTGCTGTTCAGCTTGATTTAGTTAAACCAGACATCGAACGATTCGTCAACGATTTTCTTGCTACAAATCAGCGTTTGGTTCAACAGGGTCTGATAACAAAATGAGTCTTTTATCTGTCAAAACCTCGTTGTCGAGTTCCCCAATCGCCGTGGCACGTTGCGAGCCTTGGATGATATTTCTTTTGAGATTGCGCCCGGAGAGATTTTGGGTGTGGTCGGTGAATCGGGTGCAGGCAAGTCGCTCACGGGGGCTTCGATCATTGGGCTCTTGGAGCCGCCGGGACGTATTGCCAGCGGGCAGATTTTGCTCGAAGGTCAGCGCATTGATCAGCTTTCGCACGATGAGATGCGGCATATTCGTGGTCGCAAGATTGGGGCGATTTTTCAAGATCCCCTCACATCGCTGAACCCTCTGTATTCCGTGGGCAGGCAGCTCACTGAGACGATTCAGGCGCATATGCCGGTGGATGCTGCTGAGGCGAGAAAGCGGGCGATTGATTTGCTCAAATCCACAGGGATTCCAGCCGCCGCCGAGCGGATTGACCATTACCCGCATCAGTTTTCTGGCGGTATGCGCCAGCGCGTGGTGATTGCATTGGCGCTGGCTGCGGAGCCGAAATTGATTGTGGCAGATGAGCCCACCACGGCGCTGGATGTGTCGATTCAAGCGCAGATCATCAGCTTGCTCAAAAAACTCTGCAAAGAGCGTGGCGCGGCGGTGATGCTGATCACGCACGACATGGGCGTGATCGCCGAGACCTGCGATCGCGTGGCCGTGATGTACGCCGGGCGCATCGCCGAGGTTGGCCCGGTGCACGAGGTGATCAACCACCCGGCCCACCCCTACACCGCGGGTCTCATGGCCTGCATTCCCGACATGAGCGTGGACCGCGAACGCCTGCACCAGATCGACGGCGCCATGCCCAGGCCCATCGGCATGCCATGGCCCAGCGAACCGGTCGCCGCTTCGATTCCCGGCAGGTGCGAGGGTGTCGGCGGATGTTCGGCAAAAATACCGCCGTCTTCGCCGTAGGTCTCGAGCATTTTTCCGGATAGAAGCCCTTGATCGCCAGCACCTGGAACAGGGCGGCAGCGCCGTGGCCCTTGCTCAGTATCTCGCTGAACTCGAGGCCTTCGTCGCGGAAGCGCAACAGGCGTTTGCCGCCGCCGACACTCCGGATGCGCTGGAGTCTGCCCGCGTCCAATTCCTCGGCGCTAAAAGCGGCCGCATCAAGGATGCCCAGAAGGGCCTAGGCGCTGTCGACAAAGCCGTTAAGCCGG
>JAAUOI010000359.1 GCA_012036375.1 Allobrachymonas sp.
GATGAAGATCAAACTATCCATCTTGCCGCCAGCATGGTGCTGGCTGGTATGGGCTGGCTCGGGCTGTGGCAAAAAACTTTCAAAATGGACCAGTGCCAGCGATATTCCTACGCTGGACATCCATTCGCAAAACAACGCTTTGGCCAACGGCGTACATGCCGCTGTTTATGAATCGCTGGTGTATTACAACAGCAAGACCTTCCAACCTGAGCCGATTTTGGCCACCGCTTGGAAACTGGTTAATCCCAAGCAAATGCGCATCACGCTGCGCCAAGGCGTCAAATTCGCCGATGGCAGCGCCTTCACTGTGGATGATGCTGTGTTTTCCCTGCAGCGCGCGATGGCCAAGACGTCTAACTTGGACCTTACGTAGCGGGCATTGATCGCATCGAGAAAGTCGATGGCACGACCCTCGACATTCACCTCAAAGGCCCCAATCCTGTCTTGATCAACCAACTCACCGAGTTGCGCATGATGAGCAAGGCTTGGGCAGAGAAAAACAAATCGGTTGAACCCAAAGACATCCGCACCAAAGACGAGAGCTTTGCGCACCGCAATGCGATGGGGAACTGGACCTTATATGGTCAAAGAGTGGATGCCTGATCAAAAGCTGGTTTTGGTCAAAAACCCCGACTGGTGGGGCTGGAATGCGAAAGCTGCAACGACCAACGTAACCGAAATTGTCTACACCCCCATCAAGTCTGAAGCTACGCGCGGCGCGGCTTTGCTCTCAGGCGAAGTGGATTTTTCGCTCGATCCGAGCCCACAAGATTGCCGAAGCTGCGCGAAGCGTCTTCGTTGAAAGTGGTCGACGGTGCAGAAGCACGCACGATTTTCTTGGGTATGGATCAATTCCGCACCGAGCTGCCTGGCTCCAATGTGAAGGGCAAAAACCCGCTCAAAGACGTTCGCGTACGTAAAGCGCTGTACCAAGCCACTTGATATCAATGCGATTCATAAGGTGACGATGCGTGGCATGGCTGCGCCAACTGGCACGATGATTGCCCCGCAAGTCAATGGCTGGACCAAAGCCTTGGACGCAAGACACCCTTACAACTTAGGCGCCGCCAAAAAACTGTTGACGGACGCAGGTTATCCGAATGGCTTTGAAGTAGATTTCGCTTGCCCCAACAACCGCTACATCAACGACGAGCGCATCTGCCAAGCTGTCACGGCAATGTGGTCCAAGATTGGTGTGACGGCCAAGCTGCGCACGCAGCCTTTGGTGACGTATTTCCCCATGATTCAGCGCTATGAAGCCAGCATTTACATGCTGGGCTGGGGCGTGCCAACTTTTGACGCACTGTACAGCCTGCAGTCCCTGCATCGCTCGGTGGGTGTGGGTGGTGACGGCAATTACAACGTGGGGCGTTATTCCAATCCGCAGATGGATGGCTTGGTGGAGCGGATCAAGGTCGAAACGGATCAAAAGCTTCGCCGCGATTTGATCGGCAAAGCGCTGCAACTGTCGCACGACGATGTAGCTTATCTGCCTCTTCACAACCAAATTATTCCTTGGGCAATGAAGAAGAACATTGATGTGGTGCATCGTGCGGATAACCGCATTGATTGGCGCTTGGTCAAGGTCAACTGATCGGCGCGGTGCATCATCCTGCTGTATCAGTGCTGTGCATTAACTTGATATAGGGCATGATGGGCAAAAAGGCTCGCGGTTGCGAGCCTTTTTTTGGCTGATCAGTAAAGCTGTGTAAACCTTGCCAACTTCATGTCGTAGCCATGCGTTGTCATGGGACAGGAGTAGATTCTGATGAAAAAAATCTTTTTCTCTTGCATGAGCGCATGGACAGCTTGGTTGGCAGGTTTCGCAGGTTTGCTACGCGCGTTGGGCATTGCTGGCTTGGTGGGATGTGTCGCTTCGGGCGCTGTGGCGCAAATCGTGGCGCAACCTATGGAGGATAAGAGTGCCGAGGCGACATGGCGCGCGAGCTCGCGTTTGGGCTATGGGCCGCATCCGGCGATGTTGATGGAGGCTTTTGGTGGTGCGCGGGCTTGGAGTCTGGTGCAGATTGAGGCGGCTTATGCGGCGAGCCAGCGCCCAGCGCAGGTGCCGCCCGCATTTCAAGCGATTGTGGCCGATGCCAACGCCGTCACACGACGGTTTCACAAGGAACGTGAAGATCGGCGCCTAGGTCGCTTGAACCAAGCAACCCAAGCCAGCCTACCCATAGGCTTGGCGGGCTCGACATCAGAGACTGCTCCTATGACGCTGGCTGCATTGATTGACGCGGGCGATCCAGAAAATTACAGTCGTATCATGGCGCAGAGCGCGGTGGGCTGGCGTTTGTCTTCGTGCAGTCAGCCTGAGCTTGAGCATCCTGTCTTGGCGCGAATGACAGAGTTTTGGTTTAACCATTTCAATGTATTTTTAGACAAAGGTACAGTGCGGCCGTTTGTGGGCAGCTATTTGCTCACCGCTATTCGCCCGCATGCTTTGGGTAAGTTTGAAGATTTGCTGTTGGCTACTGCGCAGCATCCAGCGATGCTGATGTACCTTGATCAGGCGCAGAGTAACGCACGTGGCTTGAATGAGAACTATGCCCGCGAGTTACTGGAGTTGCATACCTTGGGTGTGAATGGTGGCTACACGCAAGATGATGTGCGAGCCCTCGCGCACATCCTGACTGGCTGGAGCGTGGACATCGCGGGTGGGCGGGCATTTGTGTTTAGGCCGCGCGCGCATGAGGCGAGACCTCAATCACTGCTGGGGCAGACTTTCAATGCGAACGGCCAACAGCAAGGCATCGAGGCGATTAAGTTTTTAGCGCGACATCCGGCCACTGCCAGCAGAATAGCTGCTCGGGTTGCTACGTTCTTTGTAGCGGATAAGCCGCCTCAGAGCCTCATCAATCGATTGCAGAAAAATTTTCTGGACACTGGCGGTGATCTGCGCAGCATGATGCAAACACTGGTGCAATCGCCAGAGTTTTGGGATACGAAGCACCAACTCATCAAAACCCCTCAGGATTTTGCTTGCTCTGCGTTGCTGGCCGCAGGTGCAATCACAGATGAGCGCTTGGCTGTGCAAAGCTTTCGCCAGACGCTGGGTTTTTGAATCAAACGGGTCAACCGATGCTGCGCTGGCAAACGCCTGATGGCTACGCCACCGATGCCAGCACATGGCTCGCACCTGAGGCGCTGACGCGGCGCGCGGATTTTGCGTTTGGATTAGCCGGACGGATC
>JAAUOI010000360.1 GCA_012036375.1 Allobrachymonas sp.
AATCGCAGCATCAACCGAAACGTCCAAGTCTTTAAAACTGCATCGTTGTCGCTGCGAATGGCTTTGGGAGCGCCAAACATCCCAAAAGCTATCAACAATTTGCCCAGCAGTATCAAACTGTTGTATTTGGCAACCGGTTCCAGTTGAAGCACTATCCGGCTTCCATGATCAACAATTCCCCAAACTGGCAAAGATTCGCCAGATGTGAGCGGCAAGCCAGTCAAATCCATACCCCAGACCCTTTGGATAGGCTCAGAACGGCCTACAGGAGTCGAACGCTGTCTTGCCAAGGCCAATGCATGCCCGCGACGCCTGGGCAGCTCATAAACCCACGTCTTGGAAACCGAAAAGCCAAAATCTGCATGAATGGCGTTGAATTGATTGGCCAAACTGCGGCAACCGGCTTGCGGCAGGGTGGTGTGCAAACCCAAAACGACCGCTTTGATCCAATCAGGCTTGGCAAGCGGATGGCGATTGCCGCCAGAGATTTCACCCCAGCCAGCCGCCTGCCTACGTACACGATGCATGCGCGGGCTGCTGTAGGCTGATTTGGATGTAAGCAGCAAAACGATTGCACGCCATAAATGCCCAAACCACTGGCGCAGTAATGTCACCACATGCTGCGTCAGCGCCATAAACCAACTCATAAACCTCTCCCTGAACTATTCTTGTATTGTTCACACAGCTACTATTCACTACGAATTCAATAGCACTCTGCGCAATATATATGCCGGCTACTGGCCGATTTGGCATAAAAAAACCACCCGAAGGTGGTTACTTATCTCGCTCTGTGTTGATTTGCAGCTTCAAAAAGCCTTCATGCGTTGCGCATCCACTTCAATCACATCGCCTCTACGCTGCAACACAAATAAGCCTTTGTCTTGCGCAGCGTCTGCCACATCTGGCGGCACACTAAAACTCGCGAGTCCTGCATAGACCTTGTAATCCTTGTGCTCAGGCCTCCAGCGGCGGTAGCTGGCAATCTTGCTTTGCGCTTGCTCTAAATCGTTTAAGTGTGCTTTGTATTTGACCTCAATCAATGCCACGCTCGCGCCATTGGTCAGCACAATATCGAATTCATCGTGTTCGCCTTTGTTCTGGAATCGCAAGTTAGGCGTCACGCTGTCGAACTCAATACCACCCAGCGCAGGTTTGGCCACCAAGCTGTTGTAGAAAAACTCTTCCGTCACGTCGCCTTGGTTGGAGGGCATTGCACCCATGCGACGGCCGACCTCTTTGATCACGCGAGAGGTTTCTGCAACTTCGGCCTGAGTGTTGGCTTGTGCGGTCACTAAGTTGGCCACGAGGTCTTTAAGTTCTTGATCAGTCATGAGAAATATCTGGGTATGTGAGGTGCAAATGCAAGGTGTTAATTGTACCCTTTCTCCTCTGAAATTGCGAGATAAACCGCCTTCAATTCCAGTGCCAAATCGCCTGTGAAATCTTGATGCTCCTTGTCGTGAAAATTCTGTACACAATGGCTCAAGATACCACCGTATCATCCTTGTATTGTCATGATGCTCCAGTCACTTCGTTCACTCAATCCCCGCTTTGCCAACTACCGCAATTGGCTCAGTTCCGACTACATGCTCAATGCATTGCAAATCGACCCCGCCACCACGCAAAAGCGCCTTGGCGATGGCTTTTATGAGCAGCGATTGATCCGCGAGCAAATCGCTGCCTTAAGCGGCCAACGCTTCCTGGGCGACTTCTCCTCCGACGAGCAGCAATACACCGCCCTCATGAACAGCGCCGTCACCCAGGCCAGCAGCCTCCAACTGCGCCCCGGCATTGCCCTGAGTGCAAGCCAAATGGCAGCGCTCACCAGCGACATCGTCTGGCTCATCGAGCAAACCGTCACCTTACCCGACGGCACAGTCACCCGCGCCCTCGTCCCCCAGGTCTACATCCGCCCCCGCGCAGGCGACCTAGACGGCACAGGCACCCTCATTGCCGCCCGCAACATCAAGCTCCAAGTCACAGGCGATGTGGTCAATAGCGGCACGATTGGAAGCCGCCAAGTCACCCTCATTGATGCCAACAACCTGCGCAACCTCGGCGGCACGATAGCTGGCAACCAAGTCGGCATCAAAGCCACCCAAGACATCGACAACATCGGCGGCAGCATTGTGGCAGGCGAGCGCATGGTCTTAAACGCAGGCCGAGACATCAACCTCACCACCACCACCGCCACAGGCGAAGGCTCAACCAGCAGCACGACAGGCCGAGGCAAACGCGCCCGAAGCAGCCAAACCGAAGCCAGCATCACCCAGACTGACCGCGTCGCCGGCCTGTACGTCACCGGCGCAGACGGCAAAGCCGGCGTGCTCGTGGCCAATGCAGGGCGAGACATCAACATGCAAGCGGCCATCATCAGCAATACCGGCGCAGCCAGCCAAAGCGTCACAGATGCACAAGGTCAAACCAGCACAGAGCGCAGCATCACAGCCCTGAACGCAGGCCGAGACATCAACTCCAGCACCGTCAGCACCGGCATCAGCATTGCAGGCACCAGCACAGGCCGCAGACGCCAGCTCCAGCATCAGCCTCCAAGACAAACAAGACACCGGCAGCCAATTGCAGGCCACAGGCGACCTTCAACTGACCGCCGGGCAAAACATCACCACCCAAGCTCCGCCCAAATCCAAGCCAAAGTGGCAACCTCAGCCTCCAAGCCGGCCAAGACATCCAAATCCAAGAAGGCCGCCGAGACTTCCAATTCCAATCCAAATCCCAAGCCAGCGGCAGAGGCCTGCTAGGAGGCGGCTCCACAAAACTGGCCAACAGCACCACCTCCAGCGAAGCCATCGGCTCCACCCTAGGCGGCAACACCATTGTGCTCGACGCAAAGCGAGACATCAGCATCAAAGGCTCAACCCTCATCGCCGACAACAACATCAGCTTGCTCGCCGATCGAGACATCAGCATCACCGCAGCACAAAACACCTCCTCCAGCGAAGCCTTCAAAGAAGTCAAAAAGAGCGGCCTCATGGGCAGCGGAGGCTTCGGCGTCTTCATCGGCAGCAAACAACAGAGCACCGACCAAAAACAGCAAAACGTCACGAACACTGGCTCCACGATAGGCTCAATCGGCGGCGATGTCACCCTCATCGCCGGCAACACAGCAAAAGTGCAGGGCAGCGCCATCCTCACCCCCAGCGTAGGAGGAGACATCACCATCATCGGCAAAACGT
>JAAUOI010000061.1 GCA_012036375.1 Allobrachymonas sp.
AGCGCATCATGGCCGAGATGCGGGGCAAGATCAGTGATTTCCTCACCCCAGAGCAAAAGACCAAATACGCTGCGCTCCAAGCCGAAATGGGTAGCCGCACCGCCTCGCGTGGCCGGATTTATTTGCTCAATGATGAGGGCAAACCTGTGGCCTACAACGTGCGCTTGGGCATCACCGATGGCACATCGACCGAGCTGATCATTGCGCCGAACTCACCGAATGCGGAAGCTTTCAAAGAAGGCGCTTCAGTGATCACCGGCGTGAGCGGTGGCGCATCAACGCCGCCTGCTCGCAGCGGTGCACCGTCTGGCCCGCGCATGCCGTTCTGACGCAGTTCAAAGCAAAAGAAAACTATGGCTTTGATCGAAGCGCGCGAGCTGGTGAAAACCTATGTGATGGGCGACCAAACCGTGCACGCGCTGCGCGGCGTGTCGCTAGATATTGCGGAGGGCGAGTTTGTTGCCATCATGGGCGCATCGGGCTCGGGCAAATCGACGCTCATGAATATTTTGGGCTGCTTGGATTTGCCCAGCACCGGCGAATACCGCTTGGCCGGAGAGAGCGTGGAACAGTTAAAGCCCGACGATCTCGCCTCCATTCGCAATCGGCGTATTGGTTTTGTGTTCCAGCAATTCAATTTGTTGCCGCGCACGAGTGCGCTGGAAAATGTTGAGTTGCCGATGGTCTATGCCGGCATTGCAACCGAGGCGCGGCGCGAGAAAGCCAAGGCGGCTTTGCAGCGCGTGGGATTGGGCGAGCGCATGGGGCACACGCCAGCAGAGCTATCCGGCGGCCAGCAGCAGCGCGTGGCCATTGCGCGGGCATTGGTTAACTCGCCACAACTCATTTTGGCCGATGAGCCTACCGGCGCACTCGACAGTCAAACCAGCGAAGAGATCATGCAACTGCTCACAGAGTTGAACAGCCAAGGCATGACGGTGGTGCTGGTGACGCATGAACACGATGTGGCGGCTTGGGCTAGACGGCGGATTGTGTTTCGCGATGGGCGGATGGTGGAGGATGTGGTGCAGTTTCGTTGACTTCCAATTCAATGGTGAATGCGAAATTCTAGGTAACGCGAAAAGCGCGAAAATGACGCGAAAAACGCGAAACAAATCCATGTGATTCAAAGCGCAGGCGGACGCATGAAAAATCTTCTTCCTTTGTGTTTTTTGCGTTTTTCGCGCATTTTTCGCGCTTTTCGCGTTACCTAGCCCTCCCTGACCCGAGCCATCCAAGCAATTTATGCAAGACATTCACCACTACATGCGCGAAGGCACATTGCGGCTGCCGAGCTTGCCGCCGCTCTCGCTCTATATTCACCTGCCTTGGTGTCTCAAAAATGCCCCTATTGCGATTTCAATTCGCATGAAATGAGTGGTGGCCTCGCTGTCACAACCGAGCAGCGCTATTTGCAAGCCCTGATTGCCGATTTAGAGGCCAGCTTGCCGCTAATTTGGGGCCGGGGTGTGCACAGTATTTTTATCGGCGGGGGTACGCCGAGTTTGTTTTCGCCTGAGGCGATTGATGAGTTACTCAGCGCTGTGCGGGCGCGGGTGCGACTCGAACTTGGCTGTGAAATCACCTTGGAAGCGAATCCCGGCACGTTTGAGAAAGATCGTTTCAAAGCCTTCGCGCAAGCGGGCGTGACGCGGCTGTCGATTGGCGTGCAGAGCTTTGACGATGCGCAGCTCAAAGCGCTGGGGCGCGTTCACAATGCGGCGCAAGCCCGCGCGGCCATCGAAGAAGCGGCAGCGCATTTCAAGACCTTCAATATCGACATCATGTATGCCTTGCCGGGGCAGTCGCTGGCCGCTTGCGAGCAAGACATTCGCGCGGCTTTGGATTTTCAGCCTCCGCACATCAGCATTTATCACCTCACCATTGAACCCAACACCTATTTTGCCAAGTTCACGCCGAAGAATTTGCCCGAAGGTGATGCAGCGTATGACATGCTCGATCGCATCAGCGAACTGACCGCAGCGAGCGGCTTAGAGCGCTATGAAGTGAGCGCCTTTGCCAAGCCCAATCACCGCTGCCTTCACAACACGAATTACTGGCAGTTTGGCGATTATCTGGGCATTGGCGCGGGGGCGCACGGAAAAATCAGCTTCGCGCATCGCGTGATCCGCACCGTCAAGGCTCGCGAGCCCAAGCTTTATATGGACAAAGCACTGTCCAGCCAGCCGTCTGATTGCATGGTGCAAGACACGGAAGTGCCTCGCGCGGATTTGCCGTTTGAATACATGCTCGGGGCGCTGCGCCTCAAAGATGGCTTTGCTTTGGCGGATTTTTCTGAGCGCACGGGCTTGGCGCTGACCGCGATTCAGCAGCCTTTGGCCGAGGCTGAGGCCAAGGGCCTCATTGAGCGCGATTTCCAGCGCGTGAAGCCCAGCGCCAAGGGTTTGGATTTTTTAAGCGATTTGCAGGCACTTTTTCTAGCTTGAGCCGGGGCAGGGCTGCGGGAACAGCGCCCGCAATCACCGATAATCGCAAGGTTTAGCTAAAAAATAAGGAAACCTGCCGATGTCTGCACCAAAGTACCCTCGCATTTTGCTCAAACTCTCGGGTGAGGCTTTGATGGGCGATGATGCCTTTGGTATCAACCGCGCCACGATTGTGCGCATGGTGCAAGAGATCAAAGAAATCACTGAGCTGGGTGTGCAGGTGGCAGTCGTCATTGGCGGCGGCAATATCTTTCGCGGCGTGGCCGGTGGCTCGGTGGGCATGGATCGTGCGACAGCTGATTACATGGGCATGCTGGCCACCGTGATGAACGCGCTGGCGCTGGCTGACACGATGAACAATGCGGGCATGACAGCGCGCGTGATGAGCGCGATCAATATTGACCAAGTGGTCGAGCCTTACGTGCGCCCCAAGGCTTTGCAGTATTTGGAAGAGGGCAAATGCGTGATTTTCGCTGCCGGAACAGGCAATCCGTTTTTCACCACAGACACCGCAGCCGCTTTGCGCGGCGCTGAAATCGGGGCACAAATTGTGCTCAAGGCCACCAAGGTCGATGGGGTGTACAGCGCCGATCCGAAAAAAGATCCGAATGCGACGCGCTACACGCAGTTGAGCTTCGATCAAGCGATGCAGCAAAATCTGGGCGTGATGGATGCGGCGGCGTTTGCGCTGTGTCGTGATCAGAAGCTGCCGATCAAGGTGTTTTCGATTTTCAAATCAGGGGCACTCAAGCGCGTGGTCTTGGGAGAAGATGAAGGCACGCTGGTGCATGTTTAATTTTGGATCAATGATCGTATCGAAGGAGTTGCCATGAGCATTGCAGACATTAAGAAAAATACCGAAACCAAGATGGGTCAATCGATTGAAGCCCTGAAAAACAATTTGGGCAAGATTCGCACGGGTCGCGCTAACCCGGCGATTCTGGATGGAATCCAGGTTGATTACTACGGCACCATGACACCGCTCAATCAAGTGGCCAATGTCACCTTGCTTGATAACCGCACGATCAGCGTGCAGCCTTGGGAAAAGGGCTTGGGCGCGAAGGTGGAAAAAGCCATTCGCGACAGCGATCTGGGCGTGAACCCTGTGAGCATGGGCGATTTGATCCGCGTGCCGATGCCGCCGATGAGCGAAGAGCGCCGCAAGGAAATGACGAAATTAGTGCGCAACGACGGTGAAAATTCAAAAATCGCCATTCGCAATTTGCGCCGCGATGCGATGGAAGGCGTGAAAAACTCGTCAAAGACAAGTTGGCTTCTGAGGACGAGCAAAAGCGCTCCGACACGGAAACGCAAAAAACCACCGACAAATTTATCGCCGAGGTGGACAAGTTGGTGGGCGATAAAGAAAAAGAAATTTTGGCGATTTGATGCCCAACGCGCCAAGTTCAGCCACTATGCCGTTTTTTTAAGCCAAATCGGGCTCTAGCCGGCATAAAATATGCGCTAAGTGCTATTGTTTTGATAGTGAATGAATGCTATGAGCAAGCCTGAGCACATCGCCATCGTGATGGACGGCAATGGCCGCTGGGCGCGCCAGCGCTATCTGCCGCGCGTGGCGGGGCATCGGCAAGGTGTGGAATCGCTGCGTCGCTGCGTGCGGGCGTGCGAAGCGCGGGGCGTGAAGGTGCTGACGGTGTTTGCCTTCTCTTCGGAGAATTGGAATCGCCCGCAAGATGAGGTCTCTGGGCTGATGGATTTGCTGGCCTCTGCCTTGGCCCATGAGGTCAAGCCTTTGCATGAGAGCGGCGTGAAAATTCTTTTTCTGGGCGATCGTTCGCGTGTGTCGCAACGTGTGCGCGATGGCTTTGCGCAGGCTGAGAACTTGACGACAGGCAACACAAAGATTTTGCTCAATGTCTGCTTCAACTACGGCGGCCGTTGGGACATTGTGCAAGCCGCGCAGCGTGTGGCGGCAAGCGGGCAAGCTTTTACCGAACAAGCGATGAGTGCACACATGGTGACGGCGCATTGCGCTGACCCCGATTTGCTGATTCGCACGGGCGGTGAAATGCGCATCAGCAATTATTTGCTCTGGCAATGCGCTTACAGCGAGTTGGTATTCTCTGACAAACTGTGGCCTGATTTTGATGAAGCAGCGCTGGATGCGGCATTGGCTCAATACGCCCAGCGTGAGCGACGCTTTGGAAAAACCTCGGAGCAAGTGCGCAGCAGCACTTTGCAGGCGGCCTGATGCTCAAGACGCGCATTCTCACCGCCGTGGCCTTGTTGGCGATTTTGCTGCCCGCTTTGTTTGCCAAGCAGCCTGAATGGTTCATGCTGGTGGCGCTGATTTTGATCACGCTGGCTTGCTGGGAGTGGGGGCGTTTGAACGGCTACAACGGCAAGCTTGCGTGGATCACAGCACTGGAGGGTTTGGGCTTTTGCGCTTTAATGTGGAAGCTCGGCTGGCCGGCGATGAAGCTGCCCCAGCTTTGGATTGCAGCAGGTGCGCTGTGGATTGGTTTGGGTGCTTGGTTGATTCACAAGGGTGTGGACCATTGGGCTCAAATCGTTAAGCCCATTCGCGTGGCAGTTGGTTTGCTACTGCTGTGTTTGGCTTGGCTGGCCGTTGTGCAGGCGCGCCTCATTGGGATTAACTTTTTACTCTCGCTCTTAGTGATTGTGTGGGCAGCGGATGTGGGGGCGTATTTTGCAGGGCGCAAGTTTGGTCGCGTGAAACTTGCCGTGAAGATCAGTCCGGGCAAAAGCTGGGAAGGTGTGTATGGCGGGATGGCGGCGGCGCTGCTGCTGGCGGTGGCTTGGGCGCTGTGGAATCCTGCGTTTGCCGATTCGGCTTCTCTGTATCAAAAGCTGTTGCAAGGCAAGGGCTGGCTGCTGCTGATATTGGGCGCTTTGCTGATGGTGGCGATGAGTGTGGTGGGGGATTTGGTGGAGTCGCTGGTCAAGCGCAGCGCGGGTGCGAAAGATTCGAGCGGGCTGTTGCCGGGGCATGGCGGGGTGCTCGATCGTGTGGATGCGCTTTTGCCGACTTTGCCGCTGGGCATGATGCTGTATTCCCTCGCATGAAAAAGCAACGTGTCACGATTTTGGGTTCGACTGGGTCGATTGGCAAAAGCACGCTGGATGTGATCGCGCGGCATTCTGAGCAGTTTGAGGTGTATGCGCTATCGGCCAATACCAATGTGAATGAGATGGCCGCGCAGGTGGCGCAATTCAAGCCGCAGCGGGTGGTGATGCAAGACGCGGCCAGTGCACAGCAATTGGATGCGATTTTGAAGAGAAATGGGCATCTAGCCAGCGTGGAATCTGCGCCGAATGCTATCGAAGATATAGCATCTTGCAGTGAGGTCGATACCGTGATGGCGGCGATTGTGGGCGCTGCTGGCTTGTCACCCTCGCTCGCTGCGGCGCGCGCCGGCAAGCGATTGCTGCTGGCCAACAAAGAGGCGCTGGTGGTGGGGGGCGAGTTGTTCATGCAGGCCGTGAAAAACGGCGGCGGCATGCTGCTGCCGATTGACAGCGAGCATTCAGCGATTTTTCAGAGCTTGCCCGATGATGCGACGAGTTGGCAAAGGCGCGTGGAAAAATCATTCTCACCGCTTCGGGCGGCCCGTTTCGCACGCGCGACGCGGCCACGCTACGTGATGTGACACCAGAGCAGGCTGTTGCGCACCCGAATTGGGTGATGGGGCGCAAAATTTCGGTGGATTCAGCCACGATGATGAACAAGGCGCTGGAGGTGATTGAGGCGCATTATTTGTTTGGCATGCCGCCCGAGAAAATCGAGGTGGTGATTCATCCGCAATCGGTGATTCATTCGATGGTGCAGTACACCGATTCTTCGGTGGTGGCGCAATTGGGTACGCCCGATATGCGCACGCCGATTGCCTATGGCTTGTCGTGGCCTGAGCGGATTCACAGTGGTTCTGCCATATTGGATTTTTCTAAGCTCTCGGCCATGACGTTTGAAGCGCCGGATCGTGCACGTTTTCCGGGCTTATTTCTCGCTTGGGAGGCGCTGCGTGCGCCTGAAGGCACGTGCGCCGTGCTCAATGCGGCCAACGAGGTGGCAGTTGCGGCATTTTTGGAGGGGCGAATTCGCTTTGACCAGATTCACAGTTTAAACACGGAAACTCTGCAGCGCGTAGCCCCCTCCAAACCTGCAAGTTTGGAAGACTTGCTGGGGATTGATGCGACGAGCCGTAGCGCTGCCAGCGAGATTGTCAAGGGATTGAAATGTTAACTGTCATCGCCTTTATTTTTGCTCTCGGTGTGCTCATTGCGATTCATGAGTATGGGCATTACCGTGTGGCAGTGGTCTGCGGTGTGCAGGTGACACGCTTTTCAGTGGGCTTTGGCACGCCGCTACTCAAGTGGAAGCCGAAAAACAGCATACGGGGCAAGACACAGAATTTGTGATTGCGGCCTTTCCGCTGGGCGGCTATGTGAAGATGGTGGGGCAGGGCGAGGCAGCGCCTGCGCACTTGAAGGCGGTGTCGTTTGATGCACAGCCGCTGCGCAAGCGGGCTGCGATTGTGGCTGCGGGGCCTGTGGCGAATTTGATGCTGGCGGTGTTGCTGTATGCAGTGATCAATTGGGTGGGCACGGATCAAGCCAAGGCAGTGATTGCGCAGCCGCCTGCCGCTTCTTTGGCGATTGAAGCGGGGCTTAAAGGCGGCGATGAAATTGTGGCGGTGCAGGCGCAGGCGTTAGGTGATGAGTCTGAGCCGATTCGCTCGATGGAAGATTTGCGTTGGCATCTCACGCGCGCGGCCTTGGATAACTACGATCTGACGCTGCAAGTGCTTCCCGCAGGTCGTAGCAGTGCGCAAAGCGTGATGCTGCCAATTTCCAAACTCGATATTCGGGAGGCCGATGCGCAGATGTATCGCCAAATTGGCTTGGCTGCGCCTTGGACTCGGCCAGTCGTGAACGATCTGGTGCCCGGCGGTGCGGGAGATCTGGCTGGATTGAAAGCGGGCGATGTAGTGCTCGCCATTGATAGCATGGCTGTAACGGATGGGGCGCATTTGCGCGAGTTGATTCGCCAGTCGGTGCAAGATGGCCTAGCGGTGGAAAAGTCTTGGCGCATCGAGCGCGCAGGGCAAAGCCTTACTTTCCCGATCAAAGTGGGCACACGGCAAGACGGTGATAAAACCGTCGGGCGCATCGAAGCCATGGTGGGCTCGCAGCCGCAAATGACGAAGGTGAGCTACGGCGCTTTTGAAGGCTTGTGGCTGGGCGTGGAAAAGACTTGGGACATCTCCATGCTCACGCTGCGCATGATGGGCAAGATGCTGATTGGCGAAGCCTCGCTGAAGAATTTGAGCGGACCGCTCACGATTGCTGATGTGGCGGGCAAGTCGGCCAGCCTCGGGCTGATGCAGTATTTGGTGTTCATTGCGCTCATCAGCGTGAGCCTTGGGGTGCTTAATTTGCTACCGCTGCCCGTCTTGGATGGCGGCCACCTCATGTATTATCTGTGGGAAGCAGTCACAGGCAAGCCCGTGACTGAAGCGTGGCTGGAGCGTTTGCAACGCGGCGGCGTGGCTATATTGATGGCGATGATGGCGGTGGCCTTGTTTAACGATGTGCACCGCTTGTTTGGCTGATGGATAGAAATTTTTTAAAGAACCAGTTGAGACGGCTCGTAGCGGAGTGTTGAGGCGGGTGCATCTAGACTCATGATTTTGAAGAAAAAACCACCTGTAGCCGGCTTGCTTCGTGCGTCGATTGCTACTCTTTTAATAGCTGTTGCGCATTCTGCGGCATGGGCGATTGATCCGTTTACGGTGCGTGATATTCGCGTGGAGGGCTTGCAGCGCGTGGAGCCCGGCACGATTTTTATCTCCTTGCCTTTCCAAGTGGGCGACACCTACAACGACGAAAAAGCGGCTGCGGCGATTCGCTCGCTGTTTGGCTTGGGGTTGTTCAAAGACGTTCGGATTGATGTTCAGGGTAATGTGGTGGTGGTGATCGTGGAGGAGCGCCCCACGATTGCCGATGTGAGCTTCACAGGCACCAAAGAGTTTGACAAAGAGGTATTGGTCAAGGCGCTGCGCGACATCGGTTTGGCTGAAGGCAGGGCGTATGACAAAGCTTTGTCTGATCGCGCTGAACAGGAATTGAAGCGTCAATACCTGAATCGCAGTTTGTACGGCGCGGAAGTGATCACCACGGTCACGCCGATGGATCGCAACCGCGTGAACCTGAATTTCAACGTGATCGAAGGCGATGTCGCCAAGATTAAAACGATTGACATCGTGGGCGCAAAAGCTTTCAGCGAAGGCACGCTCAAAGGCTTGTTCGATCAAGACACGGGTGGCTGGCTCTCCTGGTACACCAAAAGTGATCGTTATTCCCGCACCAAGCTCAACGCAGATTTAGAAAGTTTGCGTTCTTATTACCTGACACGCGGTTACTTGGAATTCAAAATTGATTCCACCCAGGTGGCGATTTCTCCAGACAAACAAAGTATTGCGATTACGGTGAACATCACCGAAGGTGCGCGCTTTGCAGTCTCAGGCGTGAAGCTGGAAGGCAACTATTTGGGTAAAGAAGAGGAATTCAAAACCTTTGTGAATATCGTTGCTGGTCAAGCTTACAACTCTGAACGTGTGGCCGAGACCACTAAAGCATTCACTGATTATTTCGGCACCTTTGGCTATGCGTTTGCTCAGGTGCAAGCGCGGCCAGATATTGACCGCGCCAACAATACGGTGGCGATCACCTTGGTGGCCGATCCATCGCGCCGCGCCTATGTGCGCAAGATCAATATTGCCGGCAATGCCCGGACACGTGATGAAGTGATTCGCCGCGAATTCCGGCAGTTTGAATCGAGCTGGTACGACGGTGAGAAGATCAAACTTTCGCGTGATCGTGTGGACCGTTTAGGATTTTTTAAGAACGTGGATGTTGACACGACGGATGTACCGGGCACGAACGATCAGGTGGATGTGAATGTCAAGGTCGAAGAAAAATCTACCGGCAACTTAACCTTGGGCGCTGGCTTTTCAAGCGCTGATAGGTTGTCTTTGCAAGTCAAGGTGCAGCAAGAAAACGTGTTTGGTTCGGGCAATTATTTGGGGATTGATTTCAATACATCCAAGACGAACCGTGTGCTTGCTTTCAATGCGGTCGACCCGTATTTCACGGCGGACGGTGTTTCTCGGGCGATTGATGTGTACTTCCGCAGTCAAAAACCGATTGAAGCGGATACCTCCAACTACCGCCTGAAAACTACAGGGGCGAGTTTGCGTTTCGGTGTTCCATTTTCTGAGTTGACCACCGTATTTTTTGGCGGTGGTTTTGAGCAAACCACTATTGTTCCGGGCACGAACATCCCTGCGGCGTATTTGGCCTATGCCAAACAAGCTGGCTTGAAAAGCACCTTGCTGCCTTTGACGGTGGGATGGTCTCAAGATGGCCGTGACAGCTTGCTTGCGCCCAGCAAGGGGCGCTTACAGCGAGTCAATGCCGAGTGGGGTGTCGGTGGCGATGCGAAGTACCTTCGTGCCAATTACGATTTCCAGCAATTCATTCCGTTAAATAAGCAATTTACAGTGGCCGTCAATAGCGAGGTAGGCTGGGGCAAAGGTCTGGGCAATTCGCCCTTCCCGGTTTTCAAAACCTTCTCTGCGGGTGGTCTAGGCTCCGTGCGTGGCTTTGAGCAAGGCACGCTCGGGCCGCGTGATATCACCGGTGCGTATCTGGGTGGCTCGAAAAAGCTCTACGGCGCAGTGGAATTGCAAACACCGTTCCCGGGCGCAGGCAATGACCGCACTTTGCGTATGTTTGGTTTTATGGATGTGGGCAATGTCTTTGGCGAGAACCAAAAACTCGCCTTCAAAGACATGCGCGCCTCGGTGGGCTTTGGTTTGAGCTGGGTCTCGCCTGTGGGACCTTTGCGCTTGGCAATTGCCAATCCTGTTCGCAAGCAAGCAGGAGATAAAATCCAGAAATTGCAATTCCAAATTGGAAGCTCATTTTGATGAAGTTGTTGGCTATGAAATCTAAACTTGTTTCTTTGTTGATGGTGGGGTTGACTGCATTCAGTGCATCGGCTTTTGCGCAAGAATTCCGAATTGCCTTTGTGAGCACGGATCGTATTTTTCGTGAGGCCAACATGGCCAAATCTGCTCAGGCAAAGCTTGAGGCTGAGTTTGCTAAACGCGAGCGCGACCTAACGACCCAAGGTGAGACCTTGAGGGTGGCATCAGAGAAGTTTGAACGTGAAGCGCCAACCTTGTCAGAAACGCAACGCAACACGCGCCAGCGTGCTTTAGTCGAACAAGATCGTGATTTCCAACGCAAGCGCCGAGAATTTCAAGAAGATTTGAACAATCGCAAAAACGAAGAACTTCAGACTGTCCTTGATCGCGCCAACCGCATCGTCAAACAGGTGGCAGAAGCCGAAAAATACGATGTGGTATTGCAAGAGGCGGTGTATTTCAACCCGAAGCATGACATCACCGAGCGTGTGATCAAGGCTTTGGACGCAGCACGCTGATTAACGGCTTTTGCTGGCTATGCAGACCAGCGCATCACACATCGTTGAAGCCCTAGGTGGGCAAATTCATCGAGCCACATCCGCGCTTTCGGATACTCCGATTGAGCGGATCTCGCCATTGGCTCTTGCATCCCATGGTAGCGTCACTTTTTTGAGTCATGTGCGCTACGCTGCTCAATTGGCGAAGACGCAGGCTAGCTGTGTCATTTTGAGCATGGAGTCGTTACCGCTGGCCAAGGATTATTTGGCGCAGGGAGGAGTCTGCATCGTCACACCGCAGCCTTATCTGTATTACGCAAAATTGTCGCAATGGTGGCGCAAGCAAATGCCGAGCACTGCACGGATTGGCATTCACCCCAGCGCAGTTGTGCATGAGAGTGCGCAGGTGCATGCAACGGCGCAGATTGGCGCACTTTGCGTGGTCGAGGCCAACGCTCGCATTGGTGCACACACACGCTTGGCCGCTCGCGTGAGCGTGGGTGAGGGCTGTCAAATCGGTGAGCGCTGCATTGTGCATTCAGGTGTGGTGATTGGCGCAGATGGATTTGGCTTTGCGCCGCGTGAAGATAAATCCTGGGAAAAATCGAGCAATTGGGGTCGGTGCGCATTGGTAATGATGTGGAAATTGGCGCGAACACCTGCATTGATCGGGGCGCTTTGGAAGACACGGTGATTGAAGACGGCGTGAAGCTGGATAACCTCATTCAGATTGGCCACAACGTGCGCATCGGTAAGCACACCGCGATGGCGGGCAATGCGGGTGTGGCGGGTAGCGCAAAATTGGCGCGTATTGCACGGTGGGTGGTGGCGCAGTGATCTTGGGGCATTTGGAAATTGCCAACCATGTGCATATTTCTGCTTCAACCACCGTGACGCGCTCCATCACAGAGCCTGGCACTTACACCGGCATGTTCCCTATCGACACCAATAAGCAGTGGGAAAAGAATGCGGTCTCTCTGCGACAATTGCATGCTCTGCGTGATCGTATTCGCTCCATAGAACAAACTTTAGAAAAGAACAATCCACCATCATGATGGACATTCATCAAATTTTTGAAGCAATTGCCGCATCGCTACCCGATTCTTTTGGTCGATCGGGTGATTTCGTTG
>JAAUOI010000361.1 GCA_012036375.1 Allobrachymonas sp.
TATGTCGGTCAGCGGCTGCGTGCATTGGCTGTATTTCACTTGCTTGCTCACGGGCTATCGCAAGAGTGATTTGACGGTGGTGTATCCCGTCGCAAGAGGCAGTGGACCGCTGCTGTCTTCGGGTGTTGCAGTGATCGTGTTTGGCGAGCAACTCTCATCGTATGGCGTGCTTGGCATTGCAGGTGTCGTGATCGGCGTGTTCTTAATTGCCGGCGGGCCCGCTCTCTTTCGTGCCGCACACGACCCCATGAAGAAGGAGCGTATTCTCACTGGCGTGTTGTGGGGTGGCCTCACAGGTGCTTTGATCGCTTGCTACACGATTCTTGATGCTTGGACGGTCAAGGTGCTGGCGGTCTCACCGATTTTGTTTGACTACTGGAGTAATGTGCTGCGCATGCCGTACACGGTGGTGCCTGTGCTGCACAATATTCCCGAAGCCAAGCGCTTGTGGACGCTGCAGTGGAAGTACGCTGCCGTGGTGGGTATTTTCAGTCCCATCGGTTATGTGCTTGTGCTGTACGCAGCGACGATGGCACCCGTGAGCCACGTCGCGCCTGCGCGGGAGGTGAGTATGTTGTTTGCCGCTTTGATAGGCAGGCAGTTGCTAGGTGAGAGCGATCGCGGCTTGCGCATCTTGGGTGCGTGCGCGATTGCGACGGGCGTGATGACTTTGGCGCTGGGCTGAATGGATGGATTTCACCATGCAGATCATCGGTTGTGACTTTTCATCAAGCCCTACGCGACGCAAACCAGTTGTGGTGGCCTTGAGTGAAGAAATTTTAAGCAAAAATGGCAGTTCCACGGCATATTCATTGCGCTGCGTGCTATCAAAATTAGAGCGTTTTGAATCGCTTGAAGCGTTTGGGCAATGGCTGCGAGAAGATCGCCGATGGATAGGCGGTTTCGATTTACCATTTGGCCTCCCGCGTGAATTGGTTGAAACGCTAAGCTGGCCTACAGACTGGCTCGCCTGCATGCAACACTACACGAGCCTATCGCGCGAACAAATCCGCGCACAATTCAAAGCTTTTTGCGATGCCCGCCCCGTTGGCGGCAAATTCGCACACCGCGCCGCAGACTTGCCCGCTGGCAGCAGCCCGAGTATGAAATGGGTCAACCCGCCTGTGGCCTACATGCTGCATGCTGGCGTGCCCCTGCTGCTGCAGGCTAATTGCCACTTCCCCGGCTTACACAAAGGCAACGCAAGCAAAGTTGCTCTTGAAGCCTACCCCGGCTTGCTTGCGCGGGAAATCCTAGACAACCGCAGCTACAAAAGCGATGACAAATCCAAGCAAACGCCCGACCGCTTGATCGCCCGCAAAGACCTCATCACAGCCTTAGAAAACGGCCAAACTCGTCTGAAAGTGAGCCTCAAACTCAGCAACGCACAGCGCGAACAACTGATCGACGATGCCAGTGGCGACAGCCTAGACGCGACACTGTGCATGCTGCAAGCGCATTGGGCGTATGGCAAACATCTCGATGGCAAGAAGAACTATGGGCTGCCGAAATTTGATGATTTAGAAGGTTGGATTGTGACGGCTTAAATTCCTCTTGCAGAAATTTTAAACGCCACGAAAACGCACACATCGCAAAATTGATCCAGCGAACACAGGCAAAATCGACAGCAATTAAATTACGACCAACTGCCGAATCTCCTTCGCCTCCATCTCGCTGCCCGGTCCGCGTGCAATCACCTCGCCACGTTGCATCACCAAGTAATCATCAGCCAGCTCTTGCGCGAAATCGTAATACTGCTCACACAACACAATCGCCATATCGCCGCGATCTGCCAGCATGCGGATGACACGGCCAATGTCTTTGATGATGCTGGGCTGGATGCCTTCGGTGGGTTCGTCCAAGATCAAAAGCTTAGGCTTGGCAGCGAGGGCGCGGGCAATCGCAAGCTGCTGCTGCTGGCCACCTGAGAGATCGCCGCCTCGTCGGTTGATCATTTGCTTTAAGACGGGGAAGAGTTCAAACAATTCTGCGGGGATGGGCGTGGAAGCGCTTTTATAGGCCAAGCCCATACGCAGGTTGTCTTGCACGGTGAGGCGCGAGAAGATCTCTCGGCCTTGCGGTACGAAACCGATGCCTGCGCGAGCGCGTTCATACGAGGTGCTTTTCTCAATCGCTTTGCCATCAAACACGATGCTGCCTGATTTGATCGGCACCAAGCCCATGAGCGATTTGAGCAGCGTCGTCTTGCCGACACCATTGCGGCCAAGCAACACGGTGACTTTGCCCAGCGAGGCTTGCAGGTTCACGCCACGAAGAATATGCGAGCCACCGTAGTATTGGTGAATCTCGTTGACTTGAAGAATAGGCTTACCTTCCAAGATACACCTCAATCACTTTTTCGTTATTCTGAACTTCAGAAAGTTTTCCCTCGGCCAACACTGAACCCTCATGCAATACGGTTACCTTCTCCGAAATTCGCTCGATGAAGCTCATGTCATGCTCCACCACCACGAGGCTGTGATGCTTTTTGAGGCTCAAGAAAAGCTCTGCCGTGCGCACGGTTTCTTCATCCGTCATGCCTGCCACTGGCTCATCGAGCAAGAGCAACTTAGGATCTTGCATCAGCAGCATGCCAATCTCCAGCCATTGCTTTTGGCCGTGGCTCAGGTTGCCCGCCATGCGGTTCATACTATCCGCCAAGTGAATCGTTTGCAACACATGCGCCAAGCGATCGCTCTGTGCAGAATCAAGCTTGAAAAACATCGAATGCTTCACAGCTTTGTTCGTCTTCAAAGCCAGCTCTAAATTTTCAAACACCGTGAGCTGCTCAAACACCGTGGGCTTTTGGAATTTGCGGCCAATGCCCATTTGCGCGATTTGCGATTCATTGAAGCGCAGCAGATCAATCGTTGAGCCGAAAAATACCGTGCCGCTGTTGGGGCGGGTTTGCCAGTGATGATGTCCATCATCGTGGTTTTGCCTGCGCCATTGGGCCCGATGATGCAGCGCAGCTCGCCCGGTGCAATGTCGAGCGAGAGGCCGTTGATGGCCTTGAAGCCATCGAAACTCACGCTCACATCTTCCAAATACAAAATGCGGCCGTGTGTGGTGTCTACTTCCTGCGTGGCGATGCGGCCATAGCCTGCATCGCGCCCGCCGGATTCGGTCTTGCCCTGCGCGGGCTGCTCTAGTGCGGCTTGCAGGCGCTTCGCGCCCTGTTCCATCAAATCG
>JAAUOI010000362.1 GCA_012036375.1 Allobrachymonas sp.
AAAAATGACCGAAAAAGACACCGCGAGAGCCTGCGCAGCGCGAAGTGCCGCCTAATGGACAATCTCGGTTTAATTTACTTTTGAAACAAACCGCCATTGAGGCGCAATTGTCGATCACAGCGAGCGGCTAGGCTTTCATCGTGTGTGACCAAGACAAAGGCGGTGCCTTGGTTGCGCGAGAGTTCAAGCATGAGTTCAAACACCGTGCCAGCAGAATTGCGGTCTAAATTGCCGGTGGGCTCATCGGCCAAGACGCAGGCGGGTTGATTGACCAAAGCTCGCGCAATCGCCACGCGCTGGCGCTCGCCACCTGAGAGCTCCGCAGGGCGATGGTTCAGGCGCTGGCCCAAACCCACATTCACTAGCATTTTGATAGCACTCTGCGCAATATCTATGGCGGAGAGTGATTGATTTTGCTTTAAATTGACAGAATGAGTTGCTTTTGCGAGGCGTTGACGCATTTGCGCACCAATGCGCAGCGGCATGGCCACGTTATCCAGCGCAGAAAACTCAGGCAGCAAATGATGAAACTGGTAGACAAAGCCCAAATGCTGATTGCGCCAAGCGCCCTGCTCTGCCGCATTCATCTGCGCAAAATCGCGCCCCATGAGCTGCACGCTGCCTGTCGTGGGCGCATCAAGCCCGCCGAGCAAATGCAATAGCGTGCTTTTTCCAGAGCCAGAAGCGCCCACAATCGCCAGCGTTTCGCCCTTTTTCACAGTCAAATCAATGCCTTGCAGCACCGTCACATCCAACGGGCCTTCATGAAAACGGCGAGATAGGCCCTGCGCTTGCAAAACGATGTCACTCATAACGCAGCGCCTCCGCCGGATTGACGCGGCTGGCGCGCCAGCTCGGATAAAGTGTGGCGGCAAAGGCCAAAATGAGCGAGATCAAGGCCACAGGTGCAATATCCGCCCACTGTGGATCGCTGGGCATTTGGCTGATGAGGTACACATCGCGCGGCAAAAAGCTGGCTCTAAAGACCTGCTCTAAGAACGGCACGATCACATCAATATTGAAGGCCACAAGCAGCCCAAGAGCCAGCCCCAAAAACGTCCCGATCACGCCCACCAAAGCGCCTTGCACCACAAAGATTTTCATGATCGAAACCGGCGAAGCGCCCAGCGTGCGCAGGATGGCAATGTCGGCGCGTTTGTCTTGCACCGTCATCACCAAGGTGGAAATCAAGTTAAACGCAGCTACAGCCACGATCAGCGTGAGGATGATGAACATCATGCGTTTTTCCAGTTGCACGGCGGCAAACCAGGTGCGGTTTTGCCGCGTCCAATCGCGCACCACTTCGCCACCCGAGAGCTTAATGGCCAGCTCGCTGCCCACCGTGCGCGCCTCGTGCAAATCTTTGAGCTTCACTCTCACGCCCGTTGGCCCTTCTAAGCGAAACAGCTTGGCCGCATCATCCACATGCACCATCGCCAGCGTAGCGTCGTATTCATAGTGACCCGAATCAAACGTGCCCACCACGGTCATTTGCTTGAGGCGCGGCACCACGCCCGCTGGCGTCACCTGCCCACCGGGCGCGACCAAGGTGACTTTATCGCCCACGCGAACGCCTAAATTCCTAGCCAGTTCCACGCCCAGCACAATGCCAAATTCGCCACTTTGCAAGGATTTAAGCCCTTGCAAGCTCTCGGCAGTTGCATTCTTGGCCACATCCGTCACAGCAGGCTCCAGCGCCGGATCAATGCCGCGAATAATCGCGCCTTTCATGTCTTCGCCACGCGCCACCAAAGCCTGCGCGGCAATAAAAGGCGCTGCACCGATCACCTGTGGATGCTGCTTGACCTCCGCCAAAGTACGCTGCGCATCGGCCAGCGCCTGACCGCCGGGCGCGAACACCTCAATATGCGAGACCACCGAGAGCATGCGATCACGCACCTCTTTTTGAAAACCATTCATCACCGAGAGCACAATGATCAGCGCGGCCACACCAAGTGCAATGCCCAGCATCGAGACGCCCGAGATAAAGCTGATAAACCGATTGGAGCGGCTAGAGCGGCCAGCGCGCGTGTAACGCAAGCCCACTTCAAGTTCGTAGGGAAGGTTCATAGAGTCCATTAAAAGCTGATGCGATTGTGGCATGCGAAAGCTTTCCAGCTTGCGAGTCAGGCTCGGGAGCGCGTAACATCGCCGCATGAACCCCACCCCGCTTGATGCTTTGACGCAATTGTTCGCGCCGCTTCGCAGCCATGCGTTTGCCTATCCGTTGTTAGAAGTGATTCATATTGTGGGCATTGCGCTGCTGCTGGGCAATTTGGTGTTGCTGGAGATGCGCGTTTGGGGTTTGGGCGAGCAATTGCCGCTGAAAGTTCTGGCGAAATTGTCTTTGTCGATTGCGGTCATCGGCTTTTGTATTGCAGCGCTTTCAGGACTTTTGATGTTTGCAGCGCAAGCGGCTGAATTGTTGGCCAATCGTGCGTTTGTGATCAAAATGGGCTTACTCATGCTCGCAGGCTGCAATGCTGCTTGGTTTCATGGCCGGGATTCTCTGGCGAAACTTGACGGCCTTGCGCGACTCCAAACACTGTTTTCTTCCCTGATCTGGCTGGCCGTGATCGCTTGTGGCCGCTGGATTGCTTATGTGTAACTTTTAAAGGAAACCTCATGCAACGCCGCCTTACTTTGCAACTCCTTGCCACCTCTGCAATACCTGCCAGCCTCGCCGCGCATGCGCACCACGGATGGAGCAGCTTCGATCAGGAGCGTCCGATTTATTTAGAAGGCAAAGCGACGCGGGTGAAATGGGCGAATCCGCATGCTGAGTTGGTGTTGGATGTGAGCGGCGGCATCAAGCTGCCCGCCGATTTGGCCAGCCGCAGCGTCCCTGCGCAATCCGCGCCAGTGGATGCGCCTGCATTGCTGAAAAAAGCTGTGTTGCCCACACGCAAGGATCGCACATGGGAAATTGAGCTGGCGCCACTCACACGCATGGAGGCTTGGAAAGTGCCAGAGATTAAGAACGGTCAGTCTCTGGCTCTGCTGGGCTTTACATTCAAGGATGAGAAAGGCGCAGCGATTGTGCGGGTGGAGTTTCTGTGGCTCGATGGCAAGGCTTATGCGTTGCGGTCTTCGCCGGCTTAACTTGGATGGCGTGATGACTGGGTTGCTTTGTTTGCGCTCATTGGCCTGTGTGCGCCCTGTGCGCAGGGGCTCGATGCAGGTTGCG
>JAAUOI010000363.1 GCA_012036375.1 Allobrachymonas sp.
TTACGGCTGCTATAGCTGATTAGACGGATACCGTCTGCCCTTTCCATTGCTTCACGATCACTGGCGCTTGCAGCATTCCATTTTCTAAGCCATGCTTGTGAGTCTTTTATCGTCCAGCCCTTGTATGCTGCGATTACGCTAGATACGTCACCTGTTCCACCGCCGTCTCCTGGCGCATCTCTAACGTCTGGGCCACTTCCTTGCACTATGGCAATATCATGTCCCGTGGGGTCAATGTACTTAAAGGGGTTCAATCGAGCATACGCATAACGGTTTAATGATTGTGAATCAAAAGGTGACTGAACAATTGAATCCGCGCTCAAAAATTTCGCAGTCAGCGGATTGAAAAATCGGGCGTTGTAGTCGTATACACCCCCCAACGCCCCCTCATTACAGTAACACGCGACATAACGCGATGAGTGCGAGATGACCTCCCGGTGCTACAACTCGGTCAGAAGTGTCCAGCTTCAGTCGAGACCCAGTTGAAAGCACCCGGAGGTAAAGGCATGTTACAAGAGACGAAAGGCACGCATGAACGCACAGACAAGATCACGATAGACGAGAGCATCGAACGGTTTTGCAGATGGTTGCAGCGGCGGTCGCCAAGCGCGACCACGCATGTGCATTACCGGAGCGACCTGCGCATATTTTTTGAGTGGGCCAAAAAGCCACCTGCCCAGATCAGCTTGCAGGATGTAGACCGATTCATCGCCTACGCTCAAGACGAGAAGAGATACGCCGTCGCCACGATCAATCGCAAGATGGCGTGTCTGAAGAGCTTCTTCGATTACTTGCAAGTGGAGAGCCTTGCACTGCCCAAGAACCCCGTGCATCCCAAGCGACATTTTCTGCGGCGAGCCGAATGTCTGCCGCGCGATGTCGAAGATGCCACCCTGCAAAAGTTGTTCGAGGTGGTGACCCAACCCCGCGACCGCGCTATATATCTGCTCATGCTGCGGTGCGGGTTGCGGCTGGATGAAGTGCGCAACCTGAACCTGAGTGACCTGTATTTGCAACCCAGTCACGGCGCACTGCCGCGCATCTTCGTGCGCGGCAAAGGCAACAAAGAACGTGTTGCCTTCATCGCCGAGCAAACCCTGAATGCGCTGCAAGCATGGCTGGCGGTGCGGCCAGTCGTTGCCGAGCAAGCCGTCTTTCTAAAACCGCTGGCACACACGTTACAGCAGCACCGGCATTCGCCGCCACCTGGGGCGTTACTGCAAGCGGGCAGGGCTGTGGTTCACCTGCCACCAGTTCCGGCACACCTTTGGGCGACACTTAGCCGAACAACGCGTGGCTGCGCCGACGATTCAGCGATTGTTGGGCCATGCGCGATTAGAGACCAGCCAACGCTACATCCACATCAACGACACGCTGGTGATGGACGACTACAACACCGCCATGAGCGCACTGAGCGAGCGATTGCCCCTGCCCGCCTTGTTGCCGCCGCCCATGCCCGAAGCGCTGGGCCAGGATTGGTAGTGGGAGATGCGCCATGAAGACCATTCGCATATCAACCACCCAAGACCTCTTTGCGCGCATCGACGACGAAGAACAACGCTTTCAACCGGCTCAACAATCGGGCTGTGTGCTGGCAAAGCCACAGCGATATGACCAGCGCGCTTGCAGTCCGGTGCTGCCCAAGTTCGCCGCGCTCACCCCCATCACCCAGTTGCCAAAAGCGAACCGGAGTTTGATCAAGCACTTTGGCAACTGGCTGCACCTATGCGGCTTTGGCCCAGCCGGGAGATTGCTGTTTGGGCACACGCTGCATGTGGTCTTTAGCCTGTTGGGCAAAGACTGGCGCGAGGTGAACCCAGCCGATGACCTGAACAGTGTTGACGAATACCTGCAAGCCCACTGCGCAGATGAAACCATGTGCCACTACTTGCGCAAAGGATTGGGCTATGTGCGCGCTTACTTACCTGTGCGTCAGCAGCGCTGCCAGTTGCCCAAAGGCATGCAACTGCGCTGCCACTGGCCCAGCGTGTCGCCCCCGCCCGAGCCCGACCTGGTGGCGTTGATGAGCGACGACGACATCACACCCACAGACCAATCGGGCTGCGTGCCCAAAAAGACGTTGAACGGGCGACGCACGTTTACCCGCTCGCAAGGCATCCGAGATGCGTTGGGGCTGCGGCAACGCACCTTGCAATGGCCGCGCCCACCGGCCATGCGCCCGGTGCGCAGTTGGCCCGAAAGTAACCAAGCCCTCTACCAGCACTTTCGCAACTGGCTGCACTGGTCGGGCTACAGCACCTCGGCCATCTACCTGTATGGGCTGGCCGTGCGTTTAGCCTTTAGCCTGGTGGGCAAAGACTGGCGCAACTGGGATGCCGAGGCCGATGTGCAAACGGTGCGGGCTTACGTGCAAGCGCAGTATGAAAGCGATTGCACCCGCAACGCCTACTTGAAAGGGTTGGAGAAATTTGAGCAATACCTGCGGCTGCGCCAGCAACGCCAAAAATTGCCCAAAGCGGTCACACCGCCCTCACAGCCTTTGCACACCCGCCCCACCCGCCACAAGCCCATGCCTGCCTTGCCCGATGCCCTCACGCTCAGCATCAACGCCTTCATCGCGCACGCCCAGCGCAATTGGCCGCGCGAGCAGGTTGCCAAGTTGTCGCGCGATGCCTACCGCCGCATCAGCCAGCCCTTGCGCTGGCTGATGGCGTGCGGTCATGCCGTCCAGCAGCCGGAAGACATCTCGCCGGACGTGTGGTTTGGGTTTGTGGATGGTCGCTTGGCGCAGGATGTTGCGCCGACGACGATCAACGGCAACTTGTCCAGCCTGATGGGTTGGCTACACTGGCGGGCAGAGCAGGGCTTGCCAGTGGATGCGCGCATGTTCGCCATCAAGCCCCTCAAGGAGCCGAGCCGGATGCCCAAAGATGTGCCGCCCCTGGATTTGAAGAAGCTGCAAGACGCGATCTACCTGGAGAGCGTGAGCTTGCACCCGCCCACCCGGCGGCGCGGCATCATGGACTTGGCCTGGTTTCTGCTCATGTTGCACAGCGGCCTGCGCAGCGGCGAAATTCGGCGTTTGCAGCTGGGTGACATGGACTGGCAGCGGCGGCTGATTCGCATTGAACAGAGCAAGGGTCTCAAAGACCGGCTGGCTCCGATGAGTGCGCAAGCCGCCGATGCGCTCAACAACTGGCTGACTTTGCGCGAACGCGAG
>JAAUOI010000364.1 GCA_012036375.1 Allobrachymonas sp.
TCGTTTGCAACCCGCCCTGGCTCCCCGGCACGCCCGGAAGCGCGCTCGAGCGGGCGGTGTATGACCCGGGCAGCCAAATGCTGCAAGGCTTTCTCAAAGGCGTTAGTGCGCATCTCGCGCCCGGCGGGCAAGCGTGGCTCATCCTCTCGGATTTGGCGGAGCATCTCGGGCTGCGTGCGCCCAACGAGTTGAAAGAGCTGATTGCCGCCGCCGGCCTGCAAGTGATTGGCCAGTTCAGCACCCAGCCACGCCACCCGAAGGCCAGCGATCCGAATGACCCGCTGCATGCCGCCCGTTCGCGCGAAACAACGCATCTTTGGCGACTCACAGCACGCTAAAACCTAATTACGGCAAGCCCGCCGAGCGGTCTTGCTCCCAAAAGTGCAGCAAATTTGCTACAAATTAGGGTAATCCCGATATTAAAAAGCATAGCAAGCTACGAAAGTTGTAGCGCCTTAGGCAAAAAAACCTTATATTTCAATCAGTTCGAGGCTAAACCTCTGACACTACATCACCAAAAACTGCTTAGGAGCCACCTTTCATGAGCGCTAAAGATAATGCTGCCGTCAACGCCCTGTTTGATTTGCTGGAATCGCGCTACGCCATGCGCGTGTTGTGGGCGCTCAAAGACGGCCACCCGCAAACCTTCCGCCTGTTACAAGACAGCGTGGGCGGCATCACACCCAACACATTGAACACACGCCTGAAAGAATTGCGCACCGCCTCACTAGTCGGCCATGGCGATTCAGGTTACAGCCTCACCAGCAGCGGCATCGATTTGCTCAAGCGTATGAATGATTTGGGCGCGTTTGCCACCAAGTGGACGAGCGCAAAAGCCAAAAAGAAATGAGTTGTCACGTTAGATTGAGTATCCCCAAGGTATTACCTTCCTCCAACAGCCCGAATGATCTTCGGGCTGTTTTTTTGTGCCTTTTTTAAGCCAAATCAGCCGCTAGCCGGCATAAAATCTGCGCAAAGTGCTATTGATTTAATAGTGTTAAAAACCTATTGATCTGTATTTGACGGATGGCAATAGGGCTATCAACGGCCTTGGTTCTCTTGCCGGATGATCGCGCACTTGAACTGCGCCCACTCATCCCCATATGCCGCGCATCACAACAGTTTTCACCCCATCATCATGACGGAATCTAAAAAACCTGAGGAAAATCAAGAAGTTAACGCTTCTGCCGCCCCCCAATCCAGCGCCCCCATTGCCCCACCCGGCACACCGGTCGACGCTTCACCCGAAGAAATTGAGGCGGCGCTGGCCGCGAACGAAGCCGAAAGTGCAGACGCTTTAACCGTCGCCCTCGCCGAAGTGGCCACGCTTAAAGCCAAAGCAGCAGACTTGCAAGATCAAATCCTGCGCAGCGCGGCAGAAGTGCAAAACATCCGCCGTCGCAGCGAGGAAGATGTCTCCAAAGCACGCAAATACGCCGTCGAGAGCTTTGCGGAAAGCCTGCTGCCCGTGATGGACAGCCTGACTGCTGGCTTGGCCATCCAAAACGCCAGCAATGAACAACTGCGAGAAGGCGCAGAAGCCACACTACGCCAGCTCAAATCCGCTTTGGAGCGCAACAAAGTCATCGAAATCAACCCCGCGCAAGGCGAAGCGATGGATCCGTCCAAGCACCAAGCCATTCAAGTCGTGCCAGCGCCAGAGGACTCAACCCAAGCCGAGGGCACGATCGTCGCGGTCTTGCAAAAAGGCTTCACCATCGCCGAGCGCACACTGCGGCCTGCTTTGGTTACGGTGGCGGCGGCGAAATGAAGCGCAAAAAGCCGGACGCGAAATTCGCGAAAATTACGCGAAAGACGCAAAAAGAGAAAAGAAAAACTGATAAAAACTTTCAATCAATCTCCAGCTTCTTTTTTCCTTCGCTTCGGCTGTTTTTAGCGTCTTTCGCGCAACTTTCGCGAATTTCGCGTCCGGCTGTTAGGTATTCGAAACAGCTTGAAATCCAACAACTTATCCACATATCCAACATATCTTTGAATCTACGGAGTAAAAATCATGGGAAAAATCATCGGCATCGACCTCGGCACCACCAATTCCTGCGTGGCCATCATGGAAGGCAACACCACCAAGGTGATTGAAAACGCGGAAGGCGCGCGCACCACGCCGTCGATCATCGCTTACATGAAAGACGGCGAAATCCGCGTTGGAGCGCCGGCCAAGAATCAGGCCGTGACCAACCCTAGAAACACGCTCTATGCCGTCAAGCGCCTGATTGGCCGCCGCTTTGAAGAGAAAGAAGTCCAAAAAGACATCGATCTCATGCCTTACAAAATTGCCAAGGCTGACAACGGCGATGCTTTGGGTGGAAGTCGATGGCAACAAACTCGCGCCGCCGCAGGTCAGCGCCGAAGTGCTGCGCAAGATGAAGAAAACCGCTGAGGATTACCTTGGCGAAGAAGTGACCGAGGCCGTGATCACGGTGCCCGCTTACTTCAATGATTCCCAGCGTCAAGCCACCAAAGACGCAGGCCGCATCGCTGGCCTCGAAGTCAAACGCATCATCAATGAGCCCACCGCAGCCGCTTTGGCCTTCGGTCTCGACAAAGTCGGCAAAGGTGACCGCAAAATTGCCGTGTATGACTTGGGCGGCGGCACGTTTGACGTCTCCATCATCGAAATCGCTGATCTCGATGGCGAAAAGCAATTTGAAGTGCTCTCCACCAATGGTGACACTTTCTTAGGCGGTGAAGATTTTGATCAGCGCATCATCGACTACATCATCGGCGAATTCAAGAAAGAATCCGGCGTTGATTTGAAGAACGACGTGTTGGCCTTGCAGCGCCTCAAAGACGTGGCCGAAAAAGCAAAAATTGAGCTGTCATCTAGCCAGCAAACCGAGATCAACCTGCCTTACATCACCGTGGATGCTTCGGGCCCGAAACACCTGAACATGAAGCTCACCCGCTCAAAACTCGAAGCTCTGGTCGAAGAGCTGATCGAGCGCACGATCGCGCCTTGCCGCACCGCCATCAAGGATGCTGGCGTTTCCGTGAGCGACATTCAAGACGTGATCTTGGTCGGCGGCATGACGCGCATGCCCAAGGTGCAAGAGAAGGTCAAAGAATTCTTTGGCAAAGAGCCGCGCAAAGATGTGAACCCGGATGAAGCGGTGGCCGTGGGCGCAGCAATTCAGGGCCAGGTACTGAGC
>JAAUOI010000062.1 GCA_012036375.1 Allobrachymonas sp.
GTTTGAGTTTCATGGCTCGCGCAGTGGCGTGGCCGAGCAAATTGAGACGGTGCAAGAGCTGGCAAGCGACAACGGCGGCCAAGCCTTCGAATGGGCAAGCACCCCCGAGGAGCGCACCCGCCTGTGGACCGCGCGCCACAACGCCTACTTTGCCGCGATTCAAAGCAAGCCGGGCTGCCGCGCCATATCAACAGACACTTGCGTACCCATTTCCCGCCTCGCTGACGCGCTGCTCGATTCGGTCGATGAAGCCGATGCGAGCGGCCTGCCGTATTTCTTGGTCGGCCATGTGGGCGACGGCAACTTTCATTTTGGCTATTTGATTGACCCGGACAATGCGGCCGAATTTGCCAAAGCCGAACAGTTGAATCACAGCTTGGTGCACCGCACGCTCTCTTTGGGCGGCACGTGCAGCGGCGAACACGGCATCGGCCTACACAAACAAGATTTCTTGAAAGCCGAAACCGGCGATGGCGCGATTGCCTTCATGCGCACCATCAAGCATGCGCTCGATCCGCTCAACATCATGAATCCGGGGAAGATTTTTAGCTGGTGATGAACCCGTTATTCACTATTAAAATATGAGCACTCCGCGCATATTTTATGCCGGCTAAACACCTAAAATGCTTTAAAAATGAGGTTTTGATGCATCTGCCACAACGCCGCTCTCTGCTTGTCTCTAGCGCCGCGCTGCCTGCGAGTTTGACTGCGCCTTGGCTGCTCTTGCCGCGCAAATCCGTCGCTCAACAAAACGATACTGCCGGTACGGTGCAGCGCACCGAAGGCTTTGTGCGCTTGGTGGGCGCGAATGAGCGCAATGCGGCAGCGGGCTCCATCATCCGCGAAGGCGACCGATTGATCACCACGCCCAACAGCGATGCCGTGATCAAATTGAACGATGGCGCGGTGATCGCCGTGCGTGCCAACAGCGAAATGTTGTTTGCCCAGCAGCGCTTCAATGCGCGCAATCCGTCGGATAGCAGCTCGGTGATGGAATTGGTGCGCGGGGCCTTGCGGCAAGTCACGGGCTTGATTGCCAAAACGCAGCCCACCAATGTGCGCGTGCAAACCGCCACAGCCACGATTGGGGTGCGCGGCACGGATTTTGAAACCGTGCAAATCGATCAGCAATCCGTGGCCATGGGCACGAGTTTGCAACCGGGCAATTACACGCAGGTCTACACCGGCCGCACGATTGTGGAAGGCCGTGGCACAGGCGGCTCTGAGCGCGTGGAAGTGGGTGCGGGGCAAACCTCTTTCTTGCCAGACCGCAGCTTTGGCGCGAGCACGCCTTTTGGTCTGATGCGCAGCGTGCCCGGCGGCGTATTTCGGGGTGGCCGCTTTGATGGGCAGCTGGGCGGCGTGCAGCGGCAGATGATGCAAGAGATCAATAACTCCATGCGAGAAAGCCTACCGCCTGAATTGCAGCGCATCATGCCGGAGTTTGGTGTTCAGCCACGGCGCTGAAGTCTTCACGCTTCACAATCAAAAACCAACATCCAACAGCCGGAACGCGAAAAGCGCGAAAATTGCGCGAAAGACGCGAAAAAATTCAGAAGAAAAGTTTTTATCGAAAAAACAAAAGCCCCTCACATTTCTGCAAGGGGCTTTGTTGTTTGAGCGGCCAGCTTACTGCTTGCGCATCATGATGATCTTCACCCAGCCGGAGCCTTTGGCGGTGGCGACTTTCATGTAGCCGTCTTTCTCGTCGCCCTCGGCCACCACTTCATCAGAGCGACCAAGCGATGCCACCTCACGCGCACCATCGCGCGGCTCAGCCAAAGCTTTGACGCCCGCAATCTTAGCCACCCACACGGCACCCGCATCGGCGCGCACGCTGTTGCTCGCATTCGCTTGAGAAGCCGCACCTGCTTTGGCTTGAATCAAGCTGGGGTTGTTGCGGATGTTTTTAACGATGTTGTTCCAGTTATCTAAGAAGCTCGCTGCAATCAGTTTGCCTTCAGCGGTATTGGTGTAGCCGCCCAGTGCGCCTGCGCCGCCCGCGCCCAAAATGAAACCGCCCACGTTGAAATCGGTCTTCTTCGCGCTGCCCTCAGAGGCTGCCACCTGAATGCCGCTACGCACATCCGCCATCACCATCGAGGTGGAGGCTTCTTTGAATTTGAGGTTGCCAGCAATCGCACCCAGCAAAGCAAAGCCACCGCCAAAGCCTGCCAGCCCGCCGCCCACGCCGCCCGAGGTGTGCGCTGCAATCACCACGCTGGGCGTGATCACAAAATCGGCCGCCACCATTTGGCCTTGACCCACGTTTTGCCCGGCTTGCATCTGGCCGCCAGAAGCCAGGGCGCGCTCCTGCATCATGTTTTGAAAGCCTTGACCGCGCTCGACCACCTGAAAGCAGTTGGAGTTGGCAATGATCATGCGAATCAGGCCGCTGGGTGACTGCAAACCATTTTTTAGCAGGGCCGCCACGACTTCAGATTGCGGCTCACTCACCGCAATCGTGCCCTTGGGCGCATCGCATTTTTCAGAAATGCTTTGGTTACTGGCCTGCGTTTCAGCGCCGCCTAGCGTTTGCGCATGCACAGACACCCACAAAGAACCCATCATTGCGACCGACATCGCAGTCAAGCGAAAAGATATCATGACAAAAACTCCTACAAATGCTTCAAAGTGTTGAATATGAAGCATTATCCAGCAAGCTGACGCGACTTTCTAGTCCAATAAACCCCCGCACTTGAGGGGGCATGCGACTTTTGTCACGCTTATTTGCGCACGCCGCTGAGCACCACTTCAACGCGGCGGTTGGGCAACAAGCACTCTTGCAGCTCGGCATTCGAGCGGAATTTGGCTTTTGTACAAGCTTCAATTTGCTGTGTGTCGGCTTTGAAATCGGTAGAAATCAGATTGGCTGGCACACCTTGGCTGATCATATAAGCGCGGATGGTTTCCACACGGTCTTGGCTGAGCTTGGTGTTGTAGTTGGCATCGCCTGTGCTGTTCAAGCGGTCAGCATGGCCAATGAGCTTAATACCACTGACAGTGATGCTGCCACCTTTAACTTGACCAATCAAGTTGTCCAGCTGATCTTTGGTGTAAGGACGCACATTGGCCAAATCGCGTTTATCGAAATTGAACAGCACATTGGCTGCGGCACTGACGGGCGCTGGCGCAATCACGGGCGCGACAGGCACAGGAGAAGGCGCTACGCGAGCCACAACAGGGGCAGGTGGCGGTACACAAGCCTCAGCCGCTTTCTGCGCATCGCCGATCAAATCTTCAGCGATTTGCACATAGGGTTTGGCATGACGCCATTGCTGCTGATTGAATTCATTGCCAGCATGCACGAGCTCGACTTCTGCGCAGGCTGTTTTCTGCTCGGCGCAGCGCCAGCCCACATGGCCTTTGAGCTTGGCGGCTGCATCCCACAAATCTTGGCGCAGTTTGGCAGCATCGTTGACCAGTGGGGTAGCATTCGCCGGATTGGCCGCAGCGGCGACTGCGCCACCTTTTCTAAATAATCGGTGATCTTGAACGATTCATCGAAGGCTAACTGCGGGAAATTGCTGCGGTCATTACGGGTGTATTCATGCAAGCTCACATCCAGCCAGCATTGAGCTTTGGCGAGGCTGTAGCTGGCGACGCGATGGCGACCCGTATCGTTGAGCGCCTTGATGCGGCCTTGTTGAGCCTCATAATTGGCGTAGTCTGCCTGAATACTCTTGTCTGTGATGGATTGCTTGGCAGCAGGCGCAGTGGTGCTGTTGTTTTGTTGGCTGGCTGAAGTAGCGCAGCCAGACAGCAGGACAGTTGCCAAAGACATAGCTGCAATGTAGATCGCTTGGTTTTTCATAGGAGCCTCGCTTAACTTGTGTTCAGTGATATGTAGGACGGAGCGCGACAGGTGATCAACGATCTAGCGCACGGTTGGCGGATTTGTTGTCGCCGCGCCAGAGGTTTTCATCAAACTTGAAGCGCAGACGAATGTAAGCACCCCGGTTGGTGTACTCCCCCGAGGTCAAATCGCGGTCGGAGAAACCTGTCCAGTTGTAACCCGCAGACAGCCACAAATCTTGACGCAGCAAATAGCCCACCTCAATGCCCGAGGCATACTGCCGCCCCTTGCCACCTTTGATGCCTTGGAAAACACTGGCCATATAGCTGATGTCCCAGTTCTCAGTGATGTCATAGGTGACGCGGCCACCCACGAGGATCGCACTGAAGCTATCTTTGATCACTGATCCATCAGGGTTGGTGAAACTGTCGTTGGAGTTTTTATACGCGACCCGTCCGCCGAGCCACCATGGACGGCTTGGGTGATACGTGCCGTGCACCGAAATGATGTGGGCGCGGTAGCTGTCTTCTGGATTGGCAATTGCGCGGGTGTCTTTCTGCGTTTTGTATTCGTAGCGAGCCAGCGCGTTGTAGCGGTTGTGATCCACGGGTCTGAAGGCTGCACCGAATTGCAGGCGGTCTTGCAAACGCCGGCCATTGGTGAAGCTGTTGACCAGAAGATAATTTCGCGCGAGGAAAGTCCAGTCGCGATCCATCTTGCGAGCCACGCTCACCGTGCTCAGGTATTGGTTTTCGGTCTGATCACCCACCACAGTCACGTCGTCATACAAACGCCGCCACTCCAGTCTTGCAGAGAACTGCGTTAGCTCGTTCATGCGGTAATCCACACCGCCACCAAAAGCAAAGGCGTGGCGAATATTGCCGCTGAAGACCTTGAGTACCTCGGCATTCGTGGTGTAGGCCAAGCCTTCGCGCACATTCCAGGTGTTGCGCACGCCGGTAGCCAGTTGCATATCGCGTGTGGCAGCGGTTGCACCCGAGAGCGCATCGCGCAGGCGATATTCGCTAAACAGCGTACCGCCTTGCATGTAGTTCGATTCCACACCGAAGCTAAATGCGTTGCTCTTGTCCGCTGGGTTCAATGCGCTTGATGAGGTGAGGCCGCGCTGATTTTCATAGCGGCCATAGACTTTTGCGCGCTCGGCTATTTGGTAATTCGCGCCAACCGCAAAGCGTCGCTGTGATTCGCTGCCAAGCTCAACTTCACCTGTCAAACCCCAGCGCTCCGTAGGCGCCCAGTTCAAGCCGAGGCGCACGCTGGTGGAGTCGCGATCCAACGTACTGGCTGCACCGCCGCCCGCAGCAAAATTGGAAATACCCGTTGCAGGATTGACACTGTCGCTGGTGCCGAAGAAACCGCCGCCTTGCAAAGGATTGCTGCTGATGGTGGAGCCACCGACCACTCCAGCATCTTCTTGCACATGGCGCAGCGACAAATCCACACCCAAGCTCTGGGTGGGTTTCCACTTCAGACCCAGCGCCGCGCTGTCTCGCGCTGGATCGCCCGCCACATTGCGCTGCTGCGTGCGTGAGATCTCACCATAAACTTGCGTTTTATCGCTGATTTGATACGCCGCTTTGGCACCAACATCCGTTTTGCCTTCGCTGACAGATGCACTCGGGTTGTAGAAGTCAGGATCTGCTGTAATTGTCCAAGCTGAAGCCTCTAATGCATCTTGTTTATGCGCAAGCTCTAAGCGGACGGCTTCGCCCTTGCGATCATTGCGAAGCTCGCCCACACCACCCGATGGGGTAGAAGTTGATGCGCCGCCGATGAGATAGCGTGTGGACTTAGATTGTGCGATTTCGGCTACAAGGCGCGTGTTCTCACCAAGTTGTACGCCCGTGTTCACACTGACCAAGGTGTAGGGCGACAATGGGTTTTCATCGCGCGAAATGCTGCCGCCAATCTCCGTGCGTTCGCCCAGCTTAACCTGTCCGTCCACACCGTAAGCAGCAAACGAGGGGCCTCCTTGCTCCACCTCATAGCTAATGCGCAAGAAAATCGGATTGCCGTTGCTGTCCAGAGACGGCACGGGTGATTTGAGCAATATCGCGCCGCTGAAGGGCTCAAAGGTGTAATCTTCTAGGCGAATCAGTGTGAGCACATTGAGCACAATACCCAATTGATTGCGATCACGCGTAATCAACTCAACCTTTTCTGTGCCTTGTACGCCGGATTTAGAGGCGGTGTAGTAAGGCCCCGATGTGCCATTGCCGCGATACTCCTCTACCACTTGCTTGAGGCTATCGCGGAAATAGTAGGCATTTGCGAAGTAGCTTTTTTCTTCCAAATGGCCGCGCAAGCCAGTGGCCGAGCGGTTGTATGCGCCTAAGTTACGCAACTTAATGCCCGCCACGCTACCCGTGCCTGAGAGCTGGCTGAAGCCATCGCCAGTGTTGAAGTCACCATACAAGCCGTAGGTCTTACCTTTGTCTAAACGCAAATAAATTCGGTCAGAGCTTTTCGCCTCATTGCCACGCAAAGCGCTGTCGCCATAGACAGGGTACATCTCATCGCTGCGCGGATCGGAGAACAGTTTGCCTTTGCGCTCTTTGTCCGAATCGGCAGCGGCTGTGATCAACCATTCATTCTGCAACTTACCTTTGACAAAAAAAGCGCTGCGCACACCAAAAGTGCGTTTGCCATCGCTGCTGGTATCCGTCCAGCGACGCAGTTCTTTCTCAAAACCATCGTCGATACGCGTGGGCAAGATATTGTCTTTTTGCGCACAGACAAAATGCCTTCGAGCAAACCTGCTGCCACGAACTCGCGCAGCTCAGGCAGATAAGACACCACGCCTTGCGCCACAGCAGAACCCATGGTGACACGCACGCGCACGTCTTGCGCTTGCACAGGGGCGAGCAAGCTCACGGTAGCTGAACCGTTTTTGAGCTCAATTTGTGTGCCGGGAGTCACGCGGTCAATGTCACGCCGCCCAGGGCCAAACTCATCCGTTTTTGCGCCATCGAGCAAAATGCGACCGCCACTGACCTCAATCGTCGCCATCAGTTTGCCGATTGGATTGATGATTACTTCGCCCTTCGCATTCAGCGCACGAATCGTGATCCGGTTGGGACTCACACCATCGGCTGGAAGATCATTCTTTTCAACTTCAACGACCAGCTTGGCCACTTGCGCATTGGCTCGGTAGTCCACATCCGCCTGCGACAAACCAGGGAAGACTTGGGGTGATGCCCCCAATGGCGCAGATGTAGACTCTGAGCGGAAGCTGTTGCCATGCGCAGTCGGTTGCGACAACACCATGCTGTGGATCAACACGCCAGCCGCGAAAGCCAAAGGTGTGTAGCGGTAAGTGCGTAATGCCGTCTTGCGCTGAGAGAGGCGTTTCGTTGTGTTCATGGTCGCCTCCTTATTTATTCAAACGGATGTTGTTGCCCGGTGTGTTGCTGCTAGCTGCTGGCAACTGGGGCACGGGGGTATTGTTTTCCGCATCGCTTTGTGGCGGCGGCGCTCCTGGCGGTCTGGGTTGAACCAGTGGTTGGTTTGAACCATCTGTACCTTGGTCAGGATAGTTTGCGTTCTTGCCCTCGAATTTCAAAGACGTGCCGCCTTTGCGTTCGTTGTCAATCGAGCGCACGCCACCTTGAGCGCGGCGAGCTTTCACTTGCTCCAGCACCGTATTCGAGCATGAGCCAATCGCAAAGTCGGCTTGCTGCATTTCGCCATTCTTCAGATCAAGCCACAAGCTGTCGGCATTGCCGAGATTGCGGTTGCTGGTGGTTGTCAAACGTGAGCCGCGTGGCAGTGTGAGCTGATCCACTTTGAGCACATGGCTTCTGGGTTCTAAACCACAAATGCTGTACTTACCCTCTGAATCCGAGACCAAATACGTGCCGTCTTGCAGATACAGACGCACACCCGGCACGCCAATTTCCTCAGCGTCTTGGATGTGGTTGTTGTTGCAATCGGTGTAGATCTTACCAACGATACACGCATCGCTGGTGAACACGCCGGGATTGACTTTCACCTTAGCTTGCGCAGTATTCGAACGAATCACACCAATTGATCTGGCCTGAGCACGGTTGATACCATCGCTCTGCAAAGAGCCGACACCCACACGCACGCGATAAGTCAGTTCAATTTCTTGACCGACATTGATCACGCCACCGGGAAGAGGAATGTTGTAAGTGACCACAGCACCGGGCGCACCGAGGATGTTGGCTGCTGGGATTGCGACCGCAGGCGCGCCCGTTGGCGCGGAAACGAAAGATGTGCCAGCAATCAGCTTGAAGCCAGCAGGCATGCTGTCAACCACTCGCAGCACTGGCAGCGGCGCATTGCCCGAAACGTATTTCACCTTGACGGTGTACTTCACGTTATCGCCCAGCTCCACAGTGGACTTACCTGCGACCTTGCTAATGAACAGCACAGGACGGTTGGTAGAGACCAGTGGCACATGGTTGTTCACCACATCACGGCTGTTGGGCCGAGATTGAAGGACTGATACCAAGTGGTAGGCTCGCCTGCCTGAGGAGCTCCTGCGTTCGGAACGATCACGAAAGGATCGTTGGGCGGACGGTTGGGTGGCGACAATGGCGTTGGCTGCGGAGGAACGCTAGGATCAGCCACGTAGCCTGCGGGCGGAGTGGTCGTGATGCCGTATTGGCAAGCAGGCGCACCCGGATTGAGCAAGAACTGATAGAAGCCATCTGCTCCCACAACTTGTGTTGCATTCGCAGCGCCGCCCACCAAATGAATCGCTGGGTTGTAGCCAGGGCATGCCCCAATCGGCGCAAACGTGACCTGAGCACCGGGCACAGGTAACCGCGTGTCTGAGTCATACACCACGCCTGCTGGATCCACCGGCAAGGATTGCTGCGGGATGGTTGTGTTGGCCTGCAAGGTCAGATTGGTAAGTTCGCCACGAACCACTTGAGAGCCACCCGCAATCGGACTGCCATTCTCACCGTTGACTGCACCACCAAAGATGGCTCCGCCCGGCGCAACGAAACGAATGCTATAGCCCGGACCAACCTCTTGACCTGCGATGCTATAGAAACCATTTGCATCCGTAATTACAGAGGTCACCAGAGTTGGCGTACCACCTCCGATTGGCTCACGGTAAAGCTGCACAGTCCAGCCTACTAATGGTGGCTCGCCAGCATCTTTGATCTTGTCATGATCGTTGTCGCGCCACAAGCTGCCCGAAACACCGGCCGTTTTGGGCACATCGCCAAAGTCGTTATTCACACTGTCTGTGCCGACGGGCAAGGCAACAGCAGAAATCACGTTGGTATTGGAGCCGCCCGTACCGCCCGTACTTCCGGGGTGAGCCGCGCCATTGCCATAAATAGCAGGCTGTGCTTCTTGTACGGTGTATGTACCGGCCTTGAGATCCTCGAAGCTGTATGTGCCGCTGGCGCTTGTAACTGCTGTGCGCGTGACCAATGCACCCGTGGCATCAATACCCGTTAGGGTGATGGTGACGTTGGGCAAGCGCGTCGTCTCGGTGGGTTGTAGAGATTGGCTGCCGTTGTCATCTAGATAGACCAAGCCTTTCAAGCTCGATAAGGTGTCGGCAAAATCCACGCCGGTGAGGTTGGCGGTGGTCACGGTCAAGGGGCGTACATCCGTCACGCTTGGCGCAGAAACAGTAGGTGTTGAGCCATATCCCACAGGCTGACTCTCTTGCATGAAGTAGTTGCCTGGTGGCACTCGGGTGAAGCTGTAGTCGCCAGACACATTGGTTGTGGTCGTGCCGACAATGTTCGCGCCCGTGCAAGGTACGGCGGCTACCCTACACAAAGTGATCGTCACGCCTTGTAGGCCCGTATCCGTCACGCCCGGCGCATCTTGCACGCCATTGCGATTCTTATCCAAGAAAACGCGACCAGAAACATCCACGCCTTCAATCTCGCCGAAGTTGAAGTTTTGGCCAATCACCGAGGCTGTGCCATTGACGATGCTACTGGCAGGTGTCCACGTGATGCCGTCGATCCGACTCGGCGTTTGGTTGGCTGCGCCTGGAGTGGTGCTTGCGCCTGTGCCATTGGTGGTGAAGCCGCCCACAGTCGTCGTGCCATCAAATAGAGGCACGGCTGATGGTTGTGCCACCGTGCCTTGGTCTTCCACGATGTAGTACTGCTGGCCGGCAGGCGGCGCGGGTATATCGCTGAAGGTATACGTACCGGAAGCATTGGTCACCGCAGTCGCTACCACTGTGGCAAGATTGCTGGCGCTGCATGTGGGCGAGGTGCAAAGACGCACGGTGACGTTGTTCAAGCGCAGATCCGCTGGATCGACTGCGCCACTGTAGTTGGCATCTTTGTAGACTACCCCGCCTAATTGAGCGCCTGTCTCGGCGAAGTTCACGTTCGGGTAGTTGTTGCCACCGACTACAGTAATCGCGGGTGCAGTGTTGCTGCTGCTGGATGCGTAACCCACAGGCTGAGTCTCAACGACGTAATAAGGCTGTGCGCTTGGAAGCACATTCGTGAAGGTGTAAGCGCCTGAACCGGGGGTCGTTGTTGTGGTTTGCACCACATCCGCAGCAGGGCAGAGCGCACCATGCGCAGGCTGTGAGCGGCAGAGCGTAACCGTAGTTGTACCGGGTAAGCCGGGTTCGCTGTTGTCCACGTCATTGAAGTTGCTGTCGATGAATACTCGGCCTGAAATGCTGCTGGTCGGCAACTCTCCGAAGTTGTAGGCCGTGCCAGTGGCAGCAGGTTGCAGCGATGGTGTAGATGATGGTGTCCAAGTGATGCCGCCCACATTGCTGGCTGGGGTGTTGGCCGTGCCAGCCGTGCTGCCGCCACCCGATGTCGCTTGCAATGTGCCAACCGTGGTCGTGCCATTGTTCAGTCCGGCAGGTACCGTGGATTGGGTCTCTACCACGAAGTAGTTTTGACCAGCAGGTGGTGCGGGCAGATCGGCAAATGTGTAGGTGCCGCCCGAAACGCTGGTGGTCGTGGTTGCAACAGGCGATGTACAAGCTGCATCCAAGCAAAGCCTGACTTGAACGCCACCGATTCCAACATCACCCGCATTCAATGTGCCCGAGCCGTCGTTGTCGCGATAGACCGTACCAGAAATACTGGCTGCCGTTTCACCAAAGTCTTGGCCTGTGATCGCCACACCTGCCATATTGACCGTGCGGATATTGGGCGTGCTGGAGCCATAGCCGACGGGTTGGGCTTCAACGATGTAGTAAGTGCCCGGCGGAATATTGCTAAAGCCATAGTCGCCCGTGGTCGGGTTGGTCGTTGTCGTGCCCTGAATGTCGCTCGTTGGGCAAGGAGAGGCACTGACGCGGCAGAGCGTGATACTCACCGTGCCAAATGGCGTGGTGTCTGCGCCATTGAATGCGCCATCAGTGTTGCGATCCAAGAAGACCTTGCCCGAAATGCCGGCTGGCGCAACAATCGGCAACGTATTGGGCTGGCCTTTGGTGCCCGGCGTAGCCGAGGTGGATGTGATAGTGTCACTTGGAACACTCACGCCTACAGGCAAGCAAGTGTTGGCGCTTGGGCACACTTGCGTGATGCCTCTATCAACCGCGCTGGTTGGTATCAACGTGCCGCCGGAGCCGCCCAGCTCGTCAGCAGACAAATTGGCTTGGTTCGTCACGTTAATGGGCGCAGATGCACTCACCACACTATTGATCTTGAAGATCAATTGATCGCCGGGTGCTAAGTTCACCGGCGTAGCAGGTGTCACAAACAAGAGGTTGACATCGCTGCTACCGTTGTAGCCCGTGTTGGGCTGAATGGGTTCAATCGAATTGTCTGGCACGCGCACGGCGCTCACCAAGGTGCTGCTCGAATAGCCGCTTTGGCGAACATCGCTCACCTGCACATTGCTGGCTACCGCTGTGCCATCGTTTTTGTAAATGACTGTCCACTCCACCGCATCACCCGTGGTGATTTGTGCGCCGGGGCGTGTGAGGTTACGCGCATACTTGATCGCGTTGATCGTGGGCGGCTGTGCAAACTGCACAGGCGTAGGCGTGGGGCGATCACCTTGGGGGGTCGTAGGCAAGGTGTTGCCGTTCGTCGAAGCATCTAAGGCAATTGCACCTGCGGGTGGCGTGTAAGTGCCCGCAAAGCTGCCGCCGCTA
>JAAUOI010000365.1 GCA_012036375.1 Allobrachymonas sp.
GGCGTTAGAGCCGACAGTGACACCCACTTGGTTCGCGCCGTTTTCAACAAGAATCGTGCGCGAGTCCGGCCCGTTATTGGTCACTTGTCCGTTGACGGTACCAGGCGTGAAGCCACCTCCGCCACCGCCGCCGCCACCCGTGCTCACGCAATTCACATCCGCGTTCGCTACATTCCCGTTGGCCGTCGTGATACCGCCATAACCATTTTGTACTGTGCAGCTGTATCCCGGTGGAGAAATTGCTGCAATCGTGTAAGTGCTACCGCTAGGAACTGTGAATAGGAATTGATAAGGACCGATTGCAAGCGGCCCGGTGCTTTGTCCATTAGCCACCACATCACTGGTGCTCATCGTGAGAATGACGTTGTTCACCCCGCCTACCATGCCACCCACGGTGTACGCATTGACCGTGCAATTGACGGTAACGTTGGTCGCCCCCGTCACATTCACCGATGCTGGCGAATTCAAGCTGCATGTTTTGCCAGCAGGCGAAGTCAGCACAGCTAAACCAATTGTCGAGCCATGCGAGACGCGGTTGGTGAATGTACCTGTGGTAGCGCCCGTGAGCAGCAAGGTTTGTGTGCCGCTGGGGTTGCCCGTCATCTGCAAAGTCACGGTTTCTGCGCCAGAGGTGCCGACACTGAGGCTGTCATGGTGTAGGTGTTGGTACGGCAGATCACTGGCACAGCAAGATCGCCAGAGACTGTGCCTGTGAGTTGAGTTGCGCTAGATGAAACACCAAAGCTACCTAAATCGCAGGTTTGCCCCGCAGGCTGGCTGGTAATACGCACGTCGAAAGCATCGCCGTAGTTGATCGCACTCGTCAAAGTGAATCGCCCGTTCGCTGAAATCGTCTGAGTGGGGCTGCTGTTGATCGCTACGCCTAATGTGCCGCTGCCTAAACCTGTGACATTGCCAGAGATGCTGTGCGTGCTGGTCACGCAGCTCACATTGACGTTGACGACATTGGCGTTGTTGATCGAGCTATTGCCATTGACCACGCTGCAAGTGCGCCCGTTGGGTTGTTGATCCACGGTGACGTTGTAAGGCGTCGCGTTTGGTGCTTTAACCAAGAAGGTATAGCCTCCATTGCTCAGTGCGACTGTTTTATCAGCACCGTTTTTCAACACCACCGTTTGGCCGGCAAGCAAGCCACCGACCACGCCACCTGCAGAGTATTGAGTCGGCTGCACGATCGGTGTGCAGTCCACCGTGATGCTGCTCACAGTCGTGGTCACTTGGCCAGTCGCGTTCGACATGGTGCAGGAATGCCCTTCAGCAGACAAAATTTGTGCGGTGTAAGTTGCGCTTTGCGCCACAGGCATGCTGAAGGTAAAGCTACCGTTGGACAGCGATTGTGTTGTCCCGCCATTGTTTTGCACATTCACCGTACCAGAACCCGTCAACCCTCTGACGACTCCACCCACGTAAAAGCCTTTGCTGATTTTGCGGATGGCGTAGTTGTGGTAATCAGAGACGTACATCGTGCCATCTGGCGCGATAGCCAATCCGCTTAGATTCGCAGCAAGAGGGTTATAAGGCGATGCGCCGAACCGTGCGTCCAGCAGTAAGCCGTCTTGACTTCCACTGACATTTTTTGCCCCAGCAAAGATTGAAACACTTCCGTCTGGCTTGATTTGACGAATTGTCGCTTCTGCCCAGACGAAGGCATTGCCATTATTATCAATCGCAAAATTAGGAACAGCGCCTAGAGGATTTGTAGCCAATGATGTATCAACATCTAGATCGTCACTGAACGCAGAGAGAACCGAGGTACCAGCCAGAATCCTTCCAATCGATTTTTTTTGCACAACATAACGATTCCCAAGATTATCTAAACTCACCGAGTTAATAATAGAATCATTTAACGCGCTACTAAAAATTTGAGTTACGGTGCCTTGCGCCGAGATACTAAACAGGTCAAACGTGGACCGACCACCTACGACATAAATTGTGCCGTCTTTAGCCGCAGCAACACTTCTAGAGTAGTCTAATTGCGCAAAATCGCTCACCACTCCGAAAGCATTAATTTTCTTGATAGTATCAATCGTACTATCAGCGATATAGACATTAAAGAATGTATCCACTGCCAAACTGTGTGCGAAAGAATAACCAAAAGCGGCAGTCCCCGGTGGGCCGTTTTCGTTTCCGCTTCTTCCCGGTGTACCAGCAAATAAGCTCACATCACCGCCCGGCGTGATCTTACGAACAACAGCGTTGCCGCTGTCTGCCACATAAACGTTGCCAAAATTATCCACCGCGATACCAGACGGCTTGCCGAACCTGGCCGCACTGCCTTGCCCATTAGCGTAGCCCGCCTCTCCTGCCTTGCCTGCAAAGGTTGAAACAATCAACACGCTGCCATCGGAATCATCCCCCACAGCGCCTGTGGTAGTGGCGCTGCCGCCGCACGCGGCAACCAGAGCTACAGTGGCGATTCCAAGAAATGCTTGCATGAGGCGACCAGGATACTGGCTAAGTGCTTGGCCGCTTAAAAACTGGCGCACAAAAGAGATGAACTTTCTGATACTCATGAAGCAATCCTGATAAAAAAGGATGATGGGGTGTTGTTTGGTGTGGAATGACGCCGAGCTTTGTTGATCACCAGCACGACTCTTCCACACGTACGCTCGCACTGAGTGTAACGAAAACAGCGACTCAGGCAACAAATTGCAGGCGTGAGATTCACGCTATTTACAATTTTGTATCTCTCGGCCAACGAAAATTCGATGGCTTGTAATACCTTGGTATTCAGCTTTGTAATGCCGGTTAGCCAAGCCTAATTTCATCTGCATGCGCTGTAACATTCAGCCATGCACATCCGAGTCTTCGCCGAGCCAGATACCGCCGCTGTCATCGCGCTTTGGCAAGCGTGCGACCTCACGCGCCCTTGGAATGACCCGCACAAAGACATCGCCCGCAAGCTCATGGTGCAGCCTGAGCTCTTCGTCGTCGGCGAGATCAATGGCAAGTTGATGGCCACTGCCATTTTCGGCTACGAAGGTCATCGCGGCTGGGTGAACTATCTCGCCGTAGATCCAAGCCACAAACGCCAAGGTCATGCGCGAGCATTGATGCAGTGGGGCGAAGAGCAGCTCAAAGCGCGTGGCTGCCCTAAGATCAATTTGCAGGTGCGCAGCAGCAATACGGCGGTG
>JAAUOI010000366.1 GCA_012036375.1 Allobrachymonas sp.
AGGGCATCGCCTTCGCCAGCTTGTGGGCTTTTCAGTTGCTCGATCAGCTCGCCAACTTGCTTGGCATTGAGCGGCAGCGGGCTGATACCGATGGCGGCGCGCTCGGCGACATGGGTTTGGTAGGTGGTGAGGAAGGCGGATGCATGGTGTGTGCTCCTATCGAGATAAAACAGTGAAATTTAAAGTGAAATCAGGGTTTCGCCGGCATAAAACCTGCGTAGGGTGCTATCAAATGTATAGTTTAAGTGTCAGCGTGGGGGTAATGCGAGGTTAAGAGGTGTGCTGGGGGCCGCTTGTGTGGGGGTTCCCGCTGGTGCGGTGGCGGCACCCTCTGCGGGCAAGGGCGGAGGCAAAGGCTCGGCGTTGGGCACCGTGCCAGGCAGCGCACCCAGAATGCTAGGGGGCGGCGCTGCTTTCATCGCCTCAGCAAACTGCTTTTGACCTGGGCTCATGCATTCATCTGCCAAACGCTTGCCGTTTTTCTCATCGAGCAGCATGGATTTATTGGCCAATTGCAGCCACACGCCTCCGCGTGCTTTGTCTTCAAGGCGGATCGCGCCAGTGGTGGTGGCCACCGGGACAGCGCGGTAGCGGGCATTGCCCGTCGTGATCGTGAAGTAGCCCGGTGCTGCAGGGTCAGGCAAGATGGCGACGTTGTGCCCCAGCTCGCAAGGAATGCGACCGGTTTGCACGCGCTCGGCAATCGCCAGAAGCTCAGGGGCTAGCGGCGCCGAAGGCGTGGCCGCAGATTCGCGTCGGAATTGCTCGCGCTTTGCAGCGGGCGTTTGCGCCAGCAGCGGGGCAGCCAAGCTGGCCACCAAGCCCAGAAAGAGGAACTGAGCGGGCAGGAGGCGGGAAACTTTGTTCATGCAGTGGCTTTCGCGTTGGCCGTGTTGGCTGGCTCGAAAAAAGCACGCAAAGCAACAGGCAAGGCCGCTTGCGCCAAGCGCCCCGTGGCCCAGGCTTGCTCCAGCAACTGCCAATAGTAGCGATAACTGGCCCTGTCGTGTAACTGGCCGTCAAAACTGGCAGGCGCCCAGTGGTGATTTGCGCCCAGCGCGATGATCTGCGTGGCGTTCTCAATGGCTTTCGCATCAGGCGCGAAGGCTTGCAAAATCGGCCTCACTTGGCTCGGATGAATGCTCCACATGCGGGTGTAGCCCAATTGCTGGCTGGCTTGCGTGGCGGCTTGTTGCATCTTGGCAGTGTCGGCAAACTCCGTGACCACGCAATGACTGGGCACCTTGCCATGCGCATGGCAGGCTGCGGCGATTTCAAGTTTTGCGCGGGTGACGAGCGGATGCGCGAACTGGCCTTGCGCCGTCATCGCGCTCGCTGGAATCGCGCCGCCATGGCTGGAGACGAAATCCATCAGGCCGAAGCTGATGCTTTGCACGCGGGGATGTGCTGCGATTTCAAATGCTTTGCTCACGGCTTTGGACGATTCAATGAGTACGTGCAATGGCAGTTTTTCACCACCAGCAGCGTCTATCGCTTTGGCAGCAACTTCAACATCGGCGGCGCTTTCCACTTTGGGAATCATCACGTAAGCGATATGCTGCGCTGCGCCGCCTACGATGATTTGTACATCTTGCGCGAAGGCCGCATGGTCAATCGCATGCACGCGCACGCCAATTCGAGGAACTATGTTTTTAATAGCACTCTGCGCATATTTTATGCCGGCTACTGGCTGATTTGGCTTAAAAAATGCAGTGTGAGCAAGCAAGGTGTCGCGCACCATCTGCGCATGCGCTGTCTCCTGCCCCGCAGGCGCGCCATCTTCACAATCCAGCGTCACGTCCATCACGCAAGCGCCGAACTCTTCAATCAGCTCGGCTTGCAACGCGAGAGATTTCTTCATGCGAGCTTCCACGCCGCAGTAATGATCGACCACAGGCAGCTGGAATGCCGCTGCCTGAGAGCCGAGGAGTACTTCGCGAGGATGCATGATTTCGAGAGTTTTTCTAGGTAACGCGAAAAACGCTAAAGGGCGCGAAAAACGCGAAAAAATACAGCGAAAAAGTAAAAATTCAAAACTTAGAAGTGAACTTCATTTTGATTTTCTTTTTTTGCGTTTTTCGCGTCACTTTCGCGCTTTTCGCGTTACACAGATTCGTCGCACCTAGAGCGCCTTAAACCAAATGCGCCACGCCTGCTTGCTCGTCCGTCAACTCTTTGAGCGTCACGTTAATGCGCTCTTGGCTGAATGCATCAATAGCCAAGCCTTCAACGATCTTGTATTCGCCGCCTTCGCAAGTCACGGGGTAGCCAAACATCACGTCTTTGGGAATGCCGTATTCGCCATTGGATGGAATGCCCATGGTGACCCACTTACCATTCGTGCCCAGCGCCCAATCGCGCATGTGGTCAATCGCAGCGTTGGCTGCCGATGCTGCGGAAGACAGGCCACGCGCTGCGATGATCGCAGCGCCGCGCTTGCCCACCGTTGGCAGGAAGGTGTTGGCGTTCCAGTCTTGATCGTTGATCGCGTCTTTCACGGATTTGCCGTTCACAGAAGCGAAGCGGTAGTCGGCGTACATCGTGGGCGAGTGGTTGCCCCAGACACAGAGTTTCTCGATGTCGCCCACGGCGATGCCCATCTTGGCAGCGATTTGCGAGGCGGCGCGGTTGTGATCGAGGCGCAGCATGGCGGTGAAATTTTTGCGCGGCAGATCGGGGGCGCTCTTCATGGCGATGTAGGCATTGGTGTTGGCTGGGTTGCCAACGACCAGCACTTTCACATTGCGCGAAGCCACGGCGTTCAGTGCCTTGCCTTGTGCCGTGAAAATCGCGCCGTTGATCGAGAGCAATTCAGCGCGCTCCATGCCCGGGCCACGTGGACGTGAGCCGACTAGCAAAGCGTAGTCGGTGTCTTTGAATGCGGTCATCGGATCAGAATGAGCTTCCATCCCGGCCAGCAATGGGAAGGCGCAATCATCAAGCTCCATCATCACGCCCTTGAGTGCGTTTTGTGCTTTCTCATCAGGAATTTCCAGCAATTGCAAAATCACGGGCTGGTCTTTGCCCAGCATTTCGCCGGACTGCGATGCGAAACAGCAGGGCGTAACCGATTTGGCCAGCGGCACCGGTGTACGGCAACGCGAACAGGCTTCTTGCTCATGGGGAATCTCCGAAAAATGGGGTGAAAACAGGGA
>JAAUOI010000063.1 GCA_012036375.1 Allobrachymonas sp.
GTTAGCGGTTTCGTATTCAACGTGAGCGGTGTTGATGGTGATACCGCGTGCTTTTTCTTCTGGAGCAGCGTCGATTTGGTCATAAGCCTTGGCCGTGCCGCCGAACTTGGAGGCCAAGACGGTCGTGATTGCTGCGGTCAAAGTGGTCTTGCCGTGATCGACGTGGCCGATGGTGCCCACGTTGACGTGGGGCTTGGTGCGCTCAAATTTCTCTTTTGCCATGTTTGCTCCGAAAAAATATCTAACGATCTTGAAAAACTGGTGCCCTTTGCGGGAATCGGACCCGCGACCTCTCCCTTACCAAGGGAGTGCTCTACCACTGAGCCAAAAGGGCGTAAACCTATGCCCTTTTTCATACTAGGGCGAACTTTCCTTCTGTTGCCAAAAGGGCAAATACCTCAAAATACTACTAAAACCTGCATGCCAACCCAACATCGTATTCATGGAGCGGGAAACGGGAATCGAACCCGTGTCATTAGCTTGGAAGGCTAAGGTTCTACCATTGAACTACTCCCGCATTCGGATAGCTTTGCTAAAAAAGCAAAACCAACTCAAAAGCAGACGAATTCCGTCACGCTCAACAAACACTTCGCTGGTGGAGAGGGCTGGATTCGAACCAGCGTACTCGTAAGAGGGCAGATTTACAGTCTGCTGCCATTAACCACTCGGCCACCTCTCCGGCGAACCTATGATTATGCCATGTTTCGGTGACATTTGACTAGGCTAGCCAAGGAATCAAAGGTAATGATTAGCAAAAATAAACTGGTTTTTTAGCCAGTTTGACGGTGTTTCAGCGAAACACCACCGTTCGATGCCCGTTTTGCAAGACGCGATGCTCGCTATGCCATTTAACGGCTCGGGCGAGCACTTGACTTTCCGTGTCGCGCCCACGTGCGGTGAGATCATGGACCGTATCGGAATGATCCACGCGAGCCACATCTTGCTCAATGATCGGACCCTCATCAAGATCGGCCGTCACGTAATGCGCTGTTGCGCCAATGAGTTTTACGCCGCGATCATGCGCTTGAAAATAGGGTTTCGCGCCTTTGAAACTAGGCAAAAAGCTATGGTGGATATTGATGGCGCGGCCTGCGAGCGCCTTGCACATATCATTCGACAAGATCTGCATGTATCTCGCCAAAACAACCAGTTCTGCGCCTTCGCTGTTGATGATGTCAATCTGACGCAGTTCTACCTGAGTCTTGCTGTCTTTGCTCATGGGCAGATGATGAAAAGGCACGTTATAACTGGCGGCAAGTTGGTAAAAGTCGCGGTGATTGCTGATGATGGCGCGAATGTCTAAATTGAGCAGGCCGCTTTTCCAGCGAAAGAGCAAGTCGTTGAGGCAATGGCCTTGTTGGCTCACCATGAGTACCGTGCGCATGGGTTGCTGCGTCGTGTGCAAACGCCAAGTCATTTGGAAATCTTGCGCAAACTCGCCCAAGTCTTTTTCAAGCGCCACTTGATCGAGCGCACAAGCAAAGCTCACGCGCATGAAAAACAAGCCGGTGTCGTGGTCGTTGTATTGCGCGGCCTCTTCAATATTGCCATCGTGTTGCAACAAAAAACCTGAGACGGCATGCACAATGCCCATGCGATCCGGGCAAGTCAGGGTTAGGATGTAGGTCAATGCAGAAGACTGTGTCATTCGCGTATTTTGCCCTATTTTTAAGCAAAATCAGCCACTAGCCGGCATAGAATGTGCGCCGAATGCTATGTATTTGATAGTAAACATTTGATGACTTGAAGACTGGAGACTCGTATGGCCTTGATCGATTTCAATATGGACAACCATTGGCTGCCCTTCACACCGAATCGCCATTTCAAAAAAGAGCCTCGCGTCTTCGTCGCCGCCGATGGCATGCACTTCACCACCCACGATGGCCGCCAAGTGCTCGACGGCATCTCTAGCCTGTGGTGCGTGGGCGCGGGGCACAACCGTAAGCCCATCAACGAAGCCATCAAAAGCAGCTCGACACTTTGGATTACGCCACCGCCTTCCAAGCCAGTAACGATCAAGCCTTCAAAGCAGCCGAGATGATTGCTGCCATGTGCCCCGGCGATCTGAACAAAGTGTTGTTTTGCAACTCCGGTCTCAGAGGCAGCAGACACCTCACTCAAAGTGGCTCTGGCCTACCACCGGGCACGCGGTCAAGGCCACCGCACACTTTTTATAGGACGCGAAAAGGGCTACCACGGCGTAAACTTTGGTGGCATGAGCGTGGGCGGCTTGCCCGCAAACCGCAAGGCTTACGGCGCACAACTCCTGCCGCGCGTCGATCACATGCGCTTCCCGCACGATGCCACGACGACACATTACAACGGCGTAGCGCCGCAGACCGACACCGATTTTTTAGACGATTTAGAAAACGTATCTTGCCGCTGCATGACGCGAGCAATGTCGCCGCCATCATCGTTGAGCCGATTGCTGGCAGCGCAGGCTGGTATGTGCCGCCGATGGATTATTTGAAGCGCTTGCGCGCGATTTGCGATCAACATGGCATCTTGCTGATTTTTGATGAGGTCATCACCGGCTTTGGCCGCTTGGGCGTCAATTTCGGCGCGGATTTTTATGGCGTTGTGCCCGATATGCTCAATTTTGCCAAATGCGTGACAAATGGCGTGATTCCGCTAGGCGGCGTGGTCTGCCGCGAGCACATTTATGACGCGATGATGAATGCTGGCAATCCCGAGCACATGATCGAGTTTTTCCATGGCTACACCTACAGCGGTCACCCGGTAGCTTGCGCGGCAGCGATTGCAACACTCAATTTATTCAAGCAAGAAGACTTGTTTGCTCGCGCTGGCCAAATGGGCCAGCTATTGGGTCATGCCCTGCACAGTGCATTCGCAGGCAAGGCGGGTATCGTCAGTATTCGTACGCTCGGTTTAGCCGGCGCGATTGAGCTGATGCCTTTAGCTGGCTTGCCCGGTAAACGCGCTTACGATGTTTTTTTAGATTGCTTCCGGCAAGGTTTACTCGTACGCCCTGCAGGGGAAAACATCGTGCTTTGTCCCCCGTATATCGTCAGCGAATCTCAGATTGCGCAGATGGTAGAAACCCTCACCGCCTGCATTCAGCGCAGTTTCGCAGCAGCTTGATCACGGCTTATCAGCAGTTATGCCTCACAAAAACGCGTTGCACAAGCTCGCTATGAGTACTTTTGCCTGCTAGAAAGCACGCTGTACTCATGCGAGAATCGATTAAAGACCTCGCGATTGCCATCTTGCAAGCAGGTCGAGTTGTACGGAGTTTTACAGATGGACACTTTCACGAAGTCCACATCGTCGTTAGCAGATGCAGGATCTGCTCTTGCCAATTCAGATAAAGCTGAAAATTTCAGACAAGGCATTCGCGCCATCAGTCAGGCCGCTGAAACATTGATTCAAGGTTTGCGCACGCATGGCGCTGTTCACAGTCAGCTGGGTCTGCAATTGGCAGGTTTGCTCAAAGATTTACGCCAGCAGCGCAGCTATTCAATGGACTTGGCCATGGGCTTGCCGCCTAACGCCCAGTTTGACGCGTATATTGAAGCACTGGGTATGCTGCGCGGCATGGTAGCGCAATGGCTGACAATTTATGCCGCGAACCCACATGCCATCGAGGTCGAAGCGACTGACTTTGAAATGCAATGCTTCAGCACCCTAGGCGCCGGCGTGGTGTGGTTGGACAGTCTGCACAACGATGCCCGGCGCGACAGCCTGATAACGGATGATCAAATGCTCAATTTCGTTTTTGGCGCACAACAGGCGCAGGGCGAAGATCTGACGAGTCAAGTTGAGCATTTGTGGAGCAAATTCACCACGCAGGCAGGGCTGTTGCCGCCGATTCATATTTAGACGAGCCTTCTATGCCAATGCCAGGGCGCAGCAGGCTTTTGGCTGAGAGCCTCTACTTAGCCTTCGCAAACAAATAGCTCGCGGCTCTCATCAGGGTATTTTCAGCTTGGGCATAAGCACCCGCTTTTGCTGATGCCGCGCCAGCGATGTGTCGGCTCTGAGCAGTGCCTTGCCCATCGCCATTTGATGCTCTAGTGGCTGCACGCCTTCTGACACCGCAATTTGTCGCCGCATTTCTTCAGCCTTGGCCTCATCCCCCATGGAGGCAAAAGCCGCTGACAAAGCACCAAATGTTTGTACGCGCTGCGCACCCGTAGTTGCTGCTGCGCCAGGCTCTACGGCCTGCAAGGCTTTGAGCAAGGCAGGCATTGCTGGAATACCCGCTATCTCGCCTACCGCTTGCAGCGCTGCGGCTTTTTCCGCCGCACTGGCTGCTTTGCCAGCCTCAGCAATCGCAGCTTCTAAAGCTTGACCCGCAGAGGCATCTGCGGTGGTTACGGATTTGGCTTGGTACAACATGGCCAAGAGCTGCGCCGTGGCAACGCTCGAACGCGCTTGCTTGGCCGAGTTTTGCAACCGATTCGTCAAATCATTGGCCCGCTCAAAATTGCCCAAGCGCGCCGCAGCCGCAACACCGCTGAGCAGCACATGCCCCGAAGCCACAATCAATTGATCAGTCGCCATTTGTTTAGCACCCGCATCGGCCACTTGCGCAGCAGCGGCAGCGGCAATCGCTAAAAATGGCTGCGCGGTTTGCTCAGGCGTGCGCGACTGTGCAGCAATTGCAATAGCTGCTTCGCTGGCCGCTTTGGCTTTGTCAGCGGGCTCTCGAATGCCATTGATGCCGCTGTTGACGTTCTCGATCAATTTACGTGATTTGTCTGCACTGGCGCTACCCAAACCCCAAGCATTGACGATTACATCACTGATCTGCAATCCGCTGCTCAATGCCGGCGTGGGATTGGGTGTGGCCTGCACATCCCGCAAAATACCGCGCGCACGCACGCTCTGCCCCATGTACGACAGCTGATTGACCAGCTCCACGGCCAACAAGGGCTTGAAGTCAGCTGGCAAAGGGGCAGCGACAAAAGGCACGCCTGCAGCCCCAGCCGCACCACCGGCTGCGCTAGGCACACCGCTGCCTGCAGCCATCGCCCGCTGTGCTGTTGAATTGCCAGCGGCCTGAGCCAGCGTCATTGAAGCAGCCAGCGCTTGATCCATCGGGATACCTTTGGCATTGGGGCCGCCATTGCGCGCTGATTTAAGCAGCGCCTCTTCTTGCTCTGCATCACTGAGCAACTCGGCGCTGGCCGGATCAAGCGCGCCCGCAGATGGCAGGTTTTGCATCACTTGATCAATGTCCGCACCCTTGGTCACACCACCGGCCACCGACTGTGCGTTGGCTGAAATTGGATTGGCTGCGTCACCCGGGCCCTTACCCGCTGCTGCCGCTGTATCTCCACCGCCAATACCAGCCGCCATGCGCCCACCAAAAAAAGCCACCCCAGCCAATCCCAGAGCGGCCACGCCCATTTTCAATTTGCCGGCAAGGCCACCTGCGCCTTTGCCGTTGCTGATGCCCATCTCAGCTTCGATTTCTTTGCGGATTTGCTCGCGCAGTTCACGCTCCATGGCTTCTTTGTTGGCCTTATCAGAGGCTTTTTTCTCGCGGTCCAAGGCCATCTCAGCCCGGCGGCGCTCTTGCTCCATGAGTTTTTGCGCAGCAAAATTGCTCATCCACTTTGTCCACAAACACATGGCAAGCAGGGCATTGGCGGTTTTCCGGCAAGATCACGCGTTTGTCGCAGGCGGGGTAAACTGTCTTGTCATCCGACTCAGCGGCTGTCATTGTGCTGATACTCAAGACGGGGGACAGCGTGACTTTCAAGCCCACTTTGGTGAAATCATCCCGCGCTTTGTCTGCGCGGCTCTTTGGCACGGAGCTGCCAATACGGGCTGTTGGACCGCTTTGCAGCGCACGAATTAGCGCCTCAACCTTAGGCGGCTCCATTGCCAAATCATTCAGCGCCTTGTCTTTGACGCGCTCAAGGCTTGAGCCCGTGGCCAATTGCACGACAATGTCGAATAAAGCCTCATCAGACTCCACTTGATTGCCGACCGGCGGGGTTGTTTCAGACATCGCCTTGCTCTCCACACAAAAAGTCACAAATACTCTAGGAACTATATCTCAGCGATTGTGAAAAAATTCCGCAAATGTGGTTTTTACGTCCAAGGTTTGCGAGCAGGTCACGATCAGTTCGCTGGCACAACACACAGACAATTGAGCTCAACGCCCAATCCCAACCACAATCAAATTTAACCGAGATTGTCCATTAGGCCGTGGGGCTATCGCGAGCGGCTTTTCGAGGCAGTTTTGACTCAATTTTGGAGGGCGTAGCAGTGCTACGTCCGAGAAAATTGGGGCAAAATGACCGAAAAGCAGCCGCAAGTGCCCGCGCAGGCGCGAGGCGCCGCATAACGGATAATCTCGGTTTAAGACTCAGTGCAACACCACTGGGTTTTGAGCCAATTGCGCGTAGCGCTCCAGTGTTTCCTCGACTTCTTCTTGGGTGGGTGTTTTGACTTGCCAAGCGACGATTTGCTGCTGAAAAAGCTCGGCCCAAGAACCGTCCAAATAGACCTCTTTGCCCGATCGCTTGTCTACAATTTCAAACCCGTGGCGTGCAAGGCGATATTCTGGTTTGTCATCGCTTGACAATTGAATACCCTCAAGGGAAATGCCCTGCATGGCCACCTGCATCGCGTCTTGCGGCTTGGCATCTTGTTGCGGCTCCGATTGCAGGTGAACCACCACAAAAGAGTCGGAATCGTAGAGCATGTTCATGGACGGACTTTCAAATTGCTATTGACACTGTAGCAGCTTATTTGGGGATGAATCAGGCTGTTACAAGTAACCCCTGCCAAGCTGTGAGAGCGGCAACGCTCAGAACGGCAACCGCTTCAGGCTCATCTCGATGAAACCGCCTTGCGGATAGTGCTCATCGCTCCAACGCATACGAACGGGCAGGTAACCCAACTGCGGCGATAGCCAGATTTCTAGCTGTGAATCGAATTCATTACGGGGTTTGCGCTGGAGCTTGACAGCGCGAATATTCGCTGCGCTCACGTTGATGTCGGTGGGTTTGTCCAAACTCATTTCCCACAGCTCTGCACTGTCCACACCAGCCACCGCCACGCTGATGCGATTGACCACCTCATAGCGCTTCGGATCACCTGCCAATAGGCCAGCAAGTTGTATCAATACGCTCAACTGATCTTGCATACCCGTTTGTAGCGAGGCAGTCGGCTTGTTATTACTGAACTGTACCGCGCCAGTGGCTCGAACAAAATGGGTGGCCTGCTCGCTGCGGCTCGCGCTTTTTTCACTATAACGAACCGGCGCCAAACCCATCGCATCAAAACTGCCTGCGCTGCGCTGAGAACGCCACACCTGACCCACCAGTGTGGCTTCGAGGCTCAGTTCATAGACATCGCCATCACTTTTCCAGCGCAGCAGGCTGCCCCCCGCTTGGCTTTGGCCACGCTGCACCCGCACCAGCTCGTAATCCAAATCTGCTGTTCTCGGAAACTGCAATCGCAGCGCAGCGCTGGGCGAAGCAGTGCTCAAAGCAGCCTCAGCGCTAGGGCCTCCAACAGGAGTTTCAACAACTACTGAATTAATAGCACTCGGCGCAGTTTTTATGCCGGCCAGAGGCTGATTTGGCTTTAAAAACTCGGTTTCTTCTGGGTTTGCTTGATAAGGTTTTGACACCGTATCGCTTAGTGGCACACCGGGCTTGAACGCAGGCAACTGTGCTTGCTCCACCGAGGTTTGGCTCATAACAGCTTTTGTATCAGATGGCGCTGGCGACACCGCTTGCGTTTGCGCGGAGTTAGCTTGCTCTGCCGCCTTGAAAATTTCGGGCGCAGCAAACGATATTGACTCGCCAGGGCTCAGGATGAGCCGCGTGCTCAATGCTGCTGCGCCACTGCGCTGATTGAATTTGAAATCAAAGTTCTGATTCAGCACATCCAGCGCCCACAGATGCACCAGCACGCTCAGGCCCAGCGCGACCAACCACGCGCTGCGCAAGCCCGTATGAGGCATGCGGGACTCACGCCGCTGCATGGAGGTATTTGCCGAAGCCATACGCTATTGTGGCGCAGGCACTTCGTTGGCGCTGATGTGACTGTTCAATCGCCAGCTTAATGGCTAACTTAAGCAGCAGTTTGCCGATAGCCTAAATCTGCGCTCAAGCCCGCCGCACATCTGAGCAGCGCCCGAGCCATGACACCGCCCGCTTGCGCATCAAACTCCACACTCGCACCCAAGCTCAACACGCTCAAACACAATCGCCCACTTGCATCACGCACCGGTGCAGCCAAACCGCTGATGCCCGGTAGCAAAGTATCGACCACGCTGCCAAAGCCTTGCTGGCGTGTGGCCTGTAACAGGGCTTTGACCTGCGCCCCGCTCTTGGGCATGCCGGTGCGCTGTTGCGTCACATGCGTCAAAGCTTCAATTCTGCATCGAGCAAACTCTTGACTTGAGAAGCCGGCGCAAAGGCAGCAAAGCAACGGCCTGTTGCCGAGCCAAGCAAGGGCATCACATCGCCCAAGCGCAGATTCACCGTCACAGCCCGCGCCGGCTCTTGCCAATGCACGATGGTCGGCCCATGGTTGCCCCAGACCGCAATGGCTACCGTGTGATTCACCTCGCCCATCAAATCATCCATGCGCGAGCGAGCGAGTTGAACAGCGTCAAGTCTTTCCAGTGAAGCAAGCCCCAACTTAAGCGCAGCCGGACCGAGGTCATATCGTGTGTTGTCACCGTCTTGGCTGACCAGCCCGAGCCTTGAATAGCTCACCAAGTAGCGGTGCGCCTTGGCTGGGCTCATGCCAGCGGCCTGCGCTAAATCGCGCAGCATCATCGCGCGACTGCTCTCAGCCAGCGCGTTCAGCAAAGCAAAGCCCACCTCAACCGATTGAATACCAGCTTGAGATTTCGCAGCAGCAGGTGAAGATTTTTTGGCAGGCATGGCAGTTCTCAAAGACAAGCTAGAATTACGCAATAGTAAACGAATTTACCATATCGTAATTTAATTCTTTGACTCAATTTTGTTCCGCACAACGACGAAAGCCCGAAACATGAAACTCGCCACCCTCAAAGACGGCAGCCGCGATGGCGCATTGGTCGTCGTCTCGCGCGATCTATCCACCGCTCATTATGCAACCGGCATCGCCGCCAAGATGCAACAGGTGCTGGACGACTGGAACTTCATCAGCCCGCAGTTGCAAGACCTCTACGACACGCTCAATCAAGCCAGAGACCAAGGAAAGGCTCGCCACGCCTTCCCCTTCGACCCCAAGCAATGCATGGCGCCGCTTCCCCGCGCTTACCAGTGGGCGGACGGCAGCGCGTACATCAACCACGTCGAACTCGTGCGCATGGCCCGCAACTCCGAAGTGCCTGCCAACTACTACACCGAGCCGCTGATGTATCAAGGCGGCAGCGACGACTTTTTAGGCCCTTGCGACGATTCCATCGTGCCCAGCGAAGATTTCGGCATCGACTTTGAAGCCGAAGTCGCCGTCATCACAGGCGACGTGAAAATGGGCAGCACGCCCGCGCAAGCCCTAGAAGGCGTGCGCCTGCTCATGATCGCCAACGACTGGAGCTTGCGCAACTTGATCCCCGATGAGCTGGCTAAAAGCTTCGGCTTCTTCCAAAGCAAGCCCGCCACCGCTTTCAGCCCTGTGGCCGTGACGCCCGACGAAGTGGGCGAAGCGTGGAGTGGCGGCAAACTCGGCCTCACCATTCAAAGCCAATGGAACGGCCGCACCGTCGGCATGTGCGACGCTGGCCAAGAGATGACCTTCCACTTCGGCCAACTGATCGCCCACATCTGCAAAACCCGCAACGTCCGCGCCGGCTCCATCGTCGGCTCTGGCACGGTGAGCAACCGCGCGATAGAGAAAGACGGCAAGAAAGAATGGGTCAAAGGCTACAGCTGCATCGCCGAAAAGCGTGCGATTGAAACCATCCTAGACGGCAAACCCAGCACGGCTTACATGAAGTTTGGCGACACGATTCGCATCGAAATGAAGGGCAAGGATGGGCAGAGCGTGTTTGGAGCCATCGACCAAAAGGTCGTTTCACTCGCGTGAACAGAAAGTCGTCAAACTCGATTGAGGAAAAGTCGTTTCAGTTGCCTGACCAGAAGCCGTTAAGCGCCTGCGACCCATGTGATCCCGCAGTTGTCAGAGCGATGTAGCTCAACTCCTGCGACAATGCGCCATGGCTTCTAGAAAACAAAATTTTAAGCAAAATCAGCATCTAGCCGGCAAAGAATCTGCGCGGAGTGCTCCTAAATCAGGAGTGAATGATGCGTCCGCGCAGCTTGGCTTGCGCGATGGGCAGAGCTTGGAGCTGCTCAAAGCCTTGCATATCCTCACACCTGATGGGCGGATCAATCAGGATTCGCGGCGCAAGCTCAAGCAGGTGAATCATTTGCTGCAGTTCATTGAGCCGCTGCTGACAAAAACGCTGGAAAGCCAAGGCTGCGTGACGCTGGTGGACCATGGGGCTGGCAAGTCGTATTTGGGCTTCATGCTGTATGACCGGTTTTTTGCGGCGCGGCACAGCGCGGATGTGAACGGCGGACAAGCTGCGGGAAAGGTGATTGGCGTGGAGGTGCGCGAAGAGCTGGTGCAGCGTTCGCGCGAATTGGCGCAGCGCTTTGGCTTTGAAGGCATGAAGTTTGTCAACAGCACGGTCGCCGAGTCGAAAGCGCAAATTCCACAGAAGATAGAGATCGTTACCGCACTGCATGCCTGCGATACCGCCACTGATGATGCGATTGCTTTTGGCCTCAAGCATGGGGCGCAGCATCTGGTGCTGGTGCCTTGCTGTCAGGCTGAGGTGGCGGCCACGTTGACTAAAACCAAGAAAAGCGCACTGCACAACAACCCGCTGGTGGAGCTGTGGCGCAGGCCGCTGCATACGCGGGAGTTTGGCTCGCAGCTGACCAATGTGCTGCGCTGCTTGCAGCTGGAAGCGCATGGCTATGAGGTGACGGTGACGGAGCTGGTGGGCTGGGAGCATTCGATGAAGAATGAACTGATCGTGGCAAGCCTGCGGGATGCCGCGTGCGCTGGGAATGCGCGACAGGCAAGCGAGCGGCTGCAAGAGCTGCTCGCGCAAACGGGTTTGCAGACTTTGCAACCGCGCTTCTTTGATGTGGCACTGTAGGCTTCAGAGATGCCATTTTTAAAGCAAAATCAGGTATTGGCCGGCATAAATACTGCGCCAAATGCTATGAAATCAATAGTAATCATCGGTGCAGGGCCTGCTGGCTTGATGGCGGCAGAAGTGATCGCACAGGCAGGACATGCGGTGCGCGTGTATGACGCGATGCCTTCGGTGGGGCGCAAATTTTTGCTCGCTGGCATTGGCGGGCTGAACATCACGCATGCGGAAGAGTTTGACAAGTTTGTCTCTCGCTATGCTTCGCATTCGAGCAATGGGCAAACAAGGGTTGCGAATTGGCTGCGCGATTTCACACCCTCTCAACTGCGCGAATGGGTGCGTGCACTGGGCATTGAAACTTTTGTGGGCACATCGCAGCGCGTGTTTCCCGCAGAGATGAAGGCTGCGCCCCTGCTCAGGGCTTGGCTTGCGCGGCTGCGAAGTCAAGGCGTGCAGTTTTTTCTCGGCATCGGTGGACGGGGTTTGCGGATGATGGCGCGTTAAATTTTTCGTCGCCTGCGGGCGAGTTGAGGGTCAAAGCCGATGCGGTGGTATTGGCACTTGGCGGCGCGAGCTGGCAGCGCCTGGGCTCGGATGGCGCTTGGGTCACTCATTTGCAAGAGCGTGGCGTGCAGGTGCATGCGCTGCAAAGCGCGAACTGCGGCTTTGATGTGCAAACGCCTTGGAGTGAATTGCTGCGCGAAAAATTGCCGGGCAAGCCGCTCAAGACGATTGCGCTGAGTTTCACCGCTTCAAGCGGCGAACGCTTCTCACGCCAAGGCGAATGCATG
>JAAUOI010000064.1 GCA_012036375.1 Allobrachymonas sp.
TCTCGCCGCACACACATGATCGGTGAACTTGCCGCCGGGCATGTAGCGAATGTGCAGCTCGATCATTGGCGCGGCAGCATCAAGTGTGTGGGGCGCATTGCCCATGCTGTAGGCGCGGCGTGCGCCATCGCGCAAGAGAAATTCCACATACTGCCCCGCGTGATACTGCACCACATCATTCGCTGGCAATTGCAGCTTCACGCGCATCACATCGTGCGAGAGTTTTTCCAGCGCCATCACGCGGCTGGGCATTTTTTTGATGGGGAATGCGCCTGCTTCAGTGACTTGTTTGGACTCCAACACCACGTCAGACAGGGGCTTGGCGCAGCAGGTCAGCACGTAGCCGTTTTCCTCTTCCTCGGCCGACAGCGCTTGGATTGATGTGGCCCATGCGCAACTTGCCCGGAGAGCTTTTTGCATTTGCAACTGCCGCATGCGCCGTCTTTGCAGCCATAGGGCAGGCCGATGCCTTGGCTGATGCCCGAAGCGAGGATGAATTGATCGGGGCAACTTGAAATTGACGGCCGCTGGGTTCGATGGTGATTTGGAAAGACATAATGACTGGTGTTACGGTTCTACTGAGTTGAGATTTTGCCTTCAAATCTAAGTCCCTTGGGTGCGCTGCCCCGTCGTTTTCGTCAACAACGCATCTTGATCGTGGGATGCGGTGATGTGGGTATGCGCGTTGCGGCGCAGTTACCGTCTCATCTGCGAATCCTTGCGCTGACGAGCTCGCCCGATCGACTGCCTGCGCTACGTGCAGCAGGCATTGAGCCGTTGCTAGGAAACCTCGATCAAGCGCAAACACTTGCTCGCATGTCAGGTGTGGCGCATCGCGTGATCCATCTTGCGCCGCCGCCTCATGAGGCTAGCGGGCAATGGTGGCGCGATACGCGCACGGCGAATTTGCTTCAAACCCTGCGCCGCCGCAGCCCGCCGGCGCAATTCGTCTATGGCTCGACCAGTGGCGTGTATGGGTGATTGCGCGGGCGAGTGGGTCAATGAAAGCCGCGCCACGAAGGCGCATACGCCGCGTGCGTTGCGCCGCGTCGATGCGGAAATGCAGATCAAAACAGCGGCACGCAGCGCCGGCTTTGCAGCCAGCGTTTTGCGCATTCCCGGCATCTATGCGCCCGACCGCGAAGGCGGCACGCCGCGTACCCGCCTCGAAAAAGGCACGCCCGTACTACTCGCGCAAGATGATGTGTACACCAACCACATCCATTCAGACGATCTCGCGCAAGCTTGCATCGCAGCTCTGTGGCGAGGCAAGCCGCAGCGTACCTACAACGTGAGCGACCACACGGCGCTCAAGATGGGTGATTACTTTGACTTGGCCGCCGATCTGTATGGCCTGCCAAAGCCACCACGCATCAGCCGCGATGCAGCGCAGGGCAGCTTGCCTTTGATGCTGCTGAGTTTTATGAGCGAATCACGCCGCTTGGACAATTCGCGCATGCTGCGTGAGCTGCGCGTGAAGCTGCGCTATCCCACGGTGAACGAAGGACTCCTAGGTGTCTAGCGTCCCAGTCTCTAGTCGCTAGAGGGCACTTCCCCGATCAAGCGCCGCGTCTCGCTCGCCTGGCTTTTGAGCCAGTTGCAAAACGCGGTGACTTCGGGTCTAGCGGTGGAAAGAACGCGCTGGCGTGGCGAGAGAATCAGCCAAAACGCCATCGGCGAATCCATGCGCAGCTTCGGCAAAATTTCTACCAAATCGCCCCGCGCCAAATGCTCGGCCACCAAGGGCGTGCGAGCCAGCACTACGCCTTGGCCGCTCAAGGCCGCTTGCGCCATTTGGTAGGCATAGTTGAAATACAACCAGCGCTTGGGCGCGATTTTCTTGAGCGCGGTGGCGCGGCTCTCGCCGAGCTTGCTGCCTTGCTTCGTGGCCAGCTCGGCTTGCCGGTCAAACCAACGCCGCCAAGACAGCCACTCCAAATGCGTGCTGTGGGCGTCGCCCGCTTCAATCAAGGTGCAGTTGGCGAAATCAGTGGCGTGGCCAATACTCGGAAGACTTTTGAGCAGCCAGGGGCTGGCTGCTGGCGTGAGCTGCTCGCCAAACAAGCGAATCGCGTGGCTGGGCATGCTGCGAGCCGGCCCATAGCGCAGGGCCACAGCCACATCGGCTGTTTCCATATCCACTGATACGTCAGATGCATCAATCCGAAAATCAATATCAGGCTCGGATTTTTGAAAAGCTTCCAGCCTTGGGATGAGCCACATTGATGCGAAAGAAGCAAAAGTGGTGAGCGCCACATGCTTTCTGCCGACGCTGGTGCGAATTTGGCGCACGCTGCTGTCAATTCGCTCCAGGCTGGGCGCGACTGCACCCAGCAAGCCCATGCCCGCTGCGGTCAGTTCCACGCTGCGCGTGTGGCGGCTAAAGAGCATCGTGCCAACCTCTTCTTCTAGCGCTTGTATTTGCCGAGATACTGCGCTTTGGGTGAGCGCCATTTCCTCAGCGGCAGCGCGGAAATTCAAATGCCGCGCCACGGCTTCAAAAGCACGCAAATTGCCTGCGCCAATCGGACGCGTCCTGAGATGGGTTTGTGAGTGAAGCATGGGTGGCTTTCGTCAAATGATTGATTCATGCAAATAGTGAATGAATAGTATGGTGCGAAATCATTGGACTGTCAAGCATTTCGAGCGCATTATTGACTCCCATTGAAGGAGAGTATCATGTCTGAAATCGCATCAATCCCAGCATATTCCCTATCGCCAGCTTGTGCCCAAGCCCGCGCTGGCACCTTTGTGCTCTGGAGCGGCTTGGCGATGAGCCTCAAGCCTCGGCAAGCAAGCGTTTTGCGTATCAACTGCGGCACGGCCTGGGTCACTGAGCAGCGCACAGGGCTTGATCATTTGCTGCATGCGAATGAGCAATTGCAGATCGAGCGTGGCGATCATGTGGTGATCGAGAGCCTGCATGCTGGGCATGTCAAGCTCGATTGGCAGGCTGCGGCCCAAAGCGTGGAGCGGAGCCCTCTTCGAGACAGCACTTCTCGCGCTGCTGTGGCGCATCATTTAGGCATTCAAGCCTTGCGTGATTTGCGCGGCGCAGCCGTTTTGCTGGCACGCGGCTTGGGTGGCGGTTTTAAAGCTCTGGCTCTGATCGCGCACTCGAGCGCGAGCCGCGCCCAAGGCCGCATGGCCTCTTGAGAGTCCATCGCCTCCTCGGGGGCAGTGTAGTAGCCCATGGAAGCGAGGCGGTCTTTCATTTGAAACGTGAATCGCTCGCAGCCTGCTGCCTCAAAGCGGGCGCGGGCTTGTTCATCTGCCTTGAGCCAAAGCTTCTCGCCACTGCCTAGGTTGGCAATGATCGCTAAGGTCATGCCATCCACCGAAATGCCCCAGCCACCAAACATGCGTTTGGGCACGCATGGGCCTTGAGTGGAGAGCAGATCGCAGCAATAGTCTGCAAACTGGCGTTGCGCGGAAGGAGTGATTTTGGTGGGCGCGACTCGGGTAGACATAAGGCCAATCATAAATATCGCACCGATAATTGCAAGATGAGCGTGATTACTCCTCCTACCCGTCAAGCAGCACTCGTGCTTTTCTCCGGCGGGCAAGATTCCACCACTTGCTTGGCCTGGGCTTTGCAGCATTTCCCGCGTGTGGAAACCATCGGCTTTGATTACGGTCAACGCCATCGTGTGGAACTCGATGCGCGGCTCGTTGTATTGCGCGAAATCAAAACGCAGTTTCCACAGTGGGCAAACAAGCTGGGTGAAGATCATTTGCTCGATGTGAATGTGCTCGGGCAAGTGAGCGATACCTCACTCACGCGCGACGTGGCTTTCAAAATGGAAGCCACTGGCTTGCCCAACACCTTCGTGCCCGGCCGCAATTTGCTCTTCCTCACGCTGGCCGCCGCGCTGGCATATCGCCGAGGCACGGACGTACTTGTCACGGGGGTCTGCGAAACCGATTTCTCAGGCTACCCCGATTGCCGTGATGACACGATGAAAGCGATGCAGTTGGCCTTATCGCTCGGCATGGATAAGCGATTACTCATCGAGACGCCTTTGATGTGGATTGATAAAGCGCAAACCTGGGGCTTGGCGCAAGATTTGGGCGGCGAGAGTTTGATCCACATCATCACAGAGCATACCCACACCTGCTATCTTGGCGACCGTGAGCATCGCCACGACTGGGGCTACGGCTGCGGCACTTGCCCGGCTTGTGAGCTGCGAGCCAAGGGCTGGCAAAAATGGCAACTCTCTGCCCATACTTGATCCTACAATCACTATTTAATTCATAGCATCCAGCACATATTCCATGAAGGCTAGATGCCGATTTAGATCAAAAAAACCATTATGAGTACTTCTACACCCATCGCCGATTGGCGCAAAAACTATGAACGCGGTGAGCTGCTGGAGAGCAATGCTCATGCTGATCCCTTGAAGCAATTTGAGATCTGGCTGCAAGATGCGGTGAACGCTCAATGCCCCGAGCCCAATGCGATGACCTTGGCCACGGTGGGCTCTGATGTGCGGCCATCGACGCGCATTGTGCTGATTAAAGGATTTGATCAACGGGGCATCACTTGGTTTACCAGTTATGGTTCGCGCAAAGGCTCAGAGCTGGCTGGCAACCCGTTTGCCGCGCTGCAATTTCATTGGGTGGAGTTGGAGCGCACGGTGCGCATCGAGGGGCGCGTGGAAAAAATCAGTGGCGAAGAAAGCGATGCTTATTTCCAGAGTCGACCTTTGGCCAGTCGCATCAGCGCGATTGCCAGTCCGCAAAGCCAGCCCGTGGAAAGCCGGCAATGGCTCGATGCACGCGCCGCGCAATTGGCTGCTGACTTGGGCGATTGCCCGCAGCGCCCCAGCGATTGGGGCGGCTACCGGCTCGTGCCAGATCGTTGGCAATTTTGGCAAGGACGGCGCAACCGGTTACATGACCGTTTGGCTTATGAATTAGATCAAGGCGGCGTTTGGGCGATAAGCCGGCTTGCGCCTTGAGCCTCAGGCGGTTCAAGAAACGGTCAACAAACGATCGGGCTTCGCATCAATCTTGCCCAAAGCCGCGCGTGTTGCACGCACGGTGAGCGTTTCGTCTTCCACGGGTGCCATCAGGCCAGCTTGCAAAACGCCGCCAGGCGCTGAAGTTGGAACAGATAGGTGAGCCCTGAGGCATCGGCAAACAAAAATAGTTGCCCGCGCTTGCTTTGCCAAGAGTACTGCACCCGCACCATCTTGCCTTTGTAATCCAAATGGAACCAGCTGCCGCGCTCAAGCTCTTTGGCCCATGAGCGCATCGCGCTCGTGGCATCGCTGCCGCCTTCGCTGACGATCTCGACACCCGTCATGTCGATGCCCAGCATGAGTTCGATGCTTTCTGCATCTAATGGTAAATCGCCCACGTCTTCTTCTGAGACAAAGTCTTCCAAATGTTTGATGCGCTGTGCGATTTCGGCCACTTGCGAGGAGTCCATGGCGGCGGCTTTGTTCATGAAGACTTCAGCCAAAGTGTCGCTGAGGGCTTTGATGTGCTCTTCTTGCTTGGCGGCATCAAAGCCCAGGAGTTGCATGCCCGCGCGCATCCGTTGCAGCAAGGGCGGCAGATCAGCAATCACTTTGGCGCGCTCGGCGCGGCTGGTTTTGGCGCTGGCTGCCCAGAGCAAATCGGCGGCCACTTGTTTGAGCGCGAGTGTTTGTTCATGTTGAGGGCCGTGCTTCATCGAGCCAACCGCCATCACATCAGCCCACACCTTGAAGAGGAACTCGCGAATCACATCGCTCATGGGCATCTTACCCAGCATTTTGCGCAGCTCTAAGGTGTACTGAATCGCCGCCGTTTCTTTTTGTTCGACTTGCTGCGCGAGCGACACCACTTTGGCGGTGTTTTTATTTTCCGTGAGGAATCTAGCGAGGAATTTCTCAAATTCTTCAAACACCAGTTGAAACACGCGCCGGCCAGTCTCGGGATACTGCTCAATCGTTTGCACGATGCGCTTAATTTCAGCTTCTAACTCGACGCTGCCCACATTCGCATCAAAACCGAGCACGCAAGAGCCCATGCGGTCGATCAAGCGGCGAGCGGGATGCTGCATGGTGCCGAAGAATTCCGCCTCGGATAAAGCTAGGCGCAGCACTGGCATCTGCAAACGTGCAAACCATACTCGCACATTGGTGGGAATGCGCTCTTCCGACAAAATGCTCTGAAACATCAAAGCCACGATTTCAATCGTGGCTTTTTCAGTGTCGGTATCGGCTTTTCTCTTCAGCTCTTGGGTTTGCTCGCGCAGGGCTTGGTTGACCTGCACGGGCTGCATGCCCTCAATAATTTGCGCCTGCACGCCCGCATACATTGGTGCTTGCATGACGGCTTCTGGCGTGTAGTTGCCTTGCATGGTGGCTGTAGCGCCAGCTTGCTGGGTGCGCTGATAGCCAGGTTTGCGCATCGTGGCCGGTTGCTGCACCATGGCGGCGGCCAACTGCGGTGACAATTGCGGCCCACGTGTATCTTCAAATCCGGCCACGCGATTGACCAACAAGCTCTTGAGCTGGCCCATCACGCCTTGCGCCCGCATGCGTGCCCGCGCCAGCGGCGTAGTGGCGGTTTGCATCCGGGTTTCGTATTCGGCGGCTTCGGCGTAGTAATCGGCCACAGCGGCGCGGCCTGGCCGCGCAGTTTGAGCGCCTGCACCACTTGCTACTGAACCGCCAGCGCCACCATTGCCAGCAAAGCCCCCCGCGCCCTCTGCCACATATCCGCCGGGCGCAGATTGACCGGCAGTGGGGACACCGCCCCGGCTAGAGCCTGTAGTAGCGCCAGCTCCTGCACCAGGCAGACCAGAATGAAAACTACTGAAGCCGCTGCCTAAACCCGTCATGCCGGCAGCAGCAGCTTGCTGGGCGGCAAACTGTGCAGCTTGCGCCCGCAGCTTGGCGATGTGCTCGGCCACTTGCGCATTGACATTACCTGCGCGGCTTAATGCCCCTACTTGGCTGCGCCCGCCTAGCTCGTTGCCATGGTTGGTGTAACCAAATTGGCCTTGGTGCGTGCTGCCATACCCGGTCAGTCCGCCGGGTTGTGAAGGGACTAAACCAGCAGGTTGGCTGTTGGCTGGCTCGTTGGCGCGAGGATTGGCTGCGGCTTTGGGAGCTACAGCGCTGGGGGTGCGTTTTAGATTGGAGCGCAGGTCGATTTCTTTCATCACGCCATGGCTGATGAGAAATTCGTTGGTGGCTTTGTAGGCTTTAGGGATTTTGTCGCCGAAGGATTGTTGTATCACATCCTGCACGGCCAGCCAAGCGTCTTGCTTCAAACCAGCGGCCAACCATTGCTCGAGTAACAATTGAGCGCAAGCTTCGGGGCGCAATACATCTGTTTTTTCAAGTTCTTCGATGCCATCTAGTAAGCGCATGCGGATTTGCAGATCGCCCCAATCCGAACCGGATTTATCCAGCATGCGCATGGCCAAGCGTGAAGACAAAATTTTGCTCTCAACCACCTCGTTGCCAATGAGTTCGAGATTCAAGGCGGGCAACTTGGTGCTGGAGGTGTAGTTGTTGGTGCCGGATGCGTTTTTCCAAGCGCGATCCGTGCCTTCTAGCCATTTGGCCTGGCCTTGTTGGTAGGCGATCATGGCATCGCGCCGGTCTTGCGCTTCGCGGGCATTGGTCGATTGCTCAAACAAAGTGGAAAGCCGAGTCCCAATGCCGGTCGACAGCTCGCTCAGTAGCTTGACCGCTTGCTCCACAAATACAGCACGCGCCTGCCTAGACAAGGCGGCGTATTGGGCGGGGCGCTGAACGGGTGGACTGCTCACAAAATTAGGGCGAATAAAAACCGCGCCAAAAATAAGCGCAGCAAGCATTAGATGTTACTAGCAAACACCGTCTGACGGGTTGGGGATTGGCAGTTGCGGGTGACCATCCGTTACAAATGTGGCGCATTCGATGCGCCTGTATCGAATGCGCCACACATGTCGCAGCCCAGAGTTGATGAATCGGCCCTTGTTGCATGGTATCAGCCGCAAAAGCCAACAGGCTCAAGCCCCAAAACTAAACCACCGCGCCAGAATGGGGGTCGTTCGGGTCTTCTTCTTTTTTACTGGCTTTGACCAGATCTTCGCGCTTCACGCCCAGCCACATCGCAATGGCGGCTGCCACGAACACAGAGGAGTAAATGCCAAACAAGATGCCAATGGTGAGCGCCAGCGCGAAGTAAAACAGCGTCGGCCCACCAAAAATCAGCATCGACAACACCATCACCTCGGTCGAGCCGTGGGTGATGATGGTGCGACTGATGGTGGAGGTGATCGCGTGATCGATCACCTCGCGGCTGGTCATCTTGCGGAATTTGCGGAAAGATTCGCGGATTCGATCAAAAATCACCACCGATTCGTTCACCGAGTAGCCCAGCACGGCCAGCACAGCGGCGAGCACAGCCAGCGAGAATTCCCATTGGAAGAAGGCGAAAAAGCCCAAGATGATGATCACATCGTGCAAGTTCGCGATGATGCCGGCCACGGCGAATTTCCACTCGAAGCGGAAGGCCAAGTAAATCATGATGCCAAGTACAGTCATGCCCAAGGCAATAAGGCCGTTTGAGACCAACTCTGCGCCTACTGAGGGGCCGACAAATTCACTGCGCTGCAAGCTCACGGGCTCTTTACCATCGGCCGTTTTGCACAGCAGCTTTTGCAGAGTTTCGCCCTGTTGCGTGACCACGGTGCTCGATTGCACTTGGCCGCCTTCGGCTTGACACACACCGTCAAACACCTTGAGCACGGTGTCTGATTGACCCGCCGCGCCAGCAGCTGGAGCAGCGCTGTCTGACACCGTTGCCGTGCCTTTGCTTGTCTGGGCAGCAGCTTTGCTCGCCCCAGCTTTATTGGCCACGCGAATCAGCACATCGCTGGCCGAACCGAAGAGCTGCACTTGCACCTCGCCAAAGCCCAGCGCCTCCACCGCATCGCGGGTTTTGGCGACCTGCGCGGCTTGCGGGTATTTCACCTCCACCAGCGTGCCGCCGGTGAACTCAATTGACAAATGCAGGCCGCGCGTGACGAGGAAGAAAACGGCGAGCAAGAAAGTAATGAACGAAATCGCATTGAGCACGATGGCGTGCTTCATGAATGGGATATCGCGCTTGATCCTAAAGAATTCCATGATCTGCTCTCTGGTTATTTGGTGGCTGCATTCGCTACAGTTTTCGCAGCACTCAGCGCAGATTTCATGCCGGCTAGAGGTTGTTTTTCATCTAAATCTTCGTCTGAAGCGACAGGCACTTGACCATCTGCACGCCAGACTTGGCCAATGCTGATGCTTTTGAGCTTTTTCTTAGACCCATACCAAAGATTGACCAAACCGCGCGAGAAGAACACCGCAGAGAACATGCTTGTCAAAATACCCAAACAGTGCACCACAGCGAAGCCGCGCACGGGGCCCGAGCCGAAAATGAGCAGCGCGATACCCGCAATAAGCGTCGTGATGTTCGAGTCCAAAATCGTTGCCCACGCATTCTCGTAACCTGCATGAATCGCCTGTTGCGGCGATTTGCCGTTGCGCAGCTCCTCGCGCACACGCTCGTTGATCAACACGTTGGAGTCAATCGCCATGCCGAGCGCCAAAGCGATAGCCGCCATACCCGGCAAAGTCAAAGTGGCTTGAATCATCGACAGCACCGAGACCAGCATCAGCAAATTGACCGATAGCGCAATAGACGAAATCAAGCCAAAGAAACGGTAGTACACGCACATGAACGCCACCACGACAATGAAGCCATAGATCACGCTGTTAAAGCCCTTGGCGATGTTGTCTGCGCCCAGCGTCGGGCCTATCGTGCGCTCTTCGATGATTTCCATGGGCGCAGCCAGCGAGCCAGCGCGCAGCAAAAGTGCTGTATCGTTGGCTTCCACCGTGGTCATGCGGCCAGAAATTTGCACACGGCCACCGGCAATTTCGCTGCGAATCACGGGTGCAGTCACCACCTCACCTTTGCCTTTTTCAAACAGCAAAATCGCCATCCGCTTGCCCACGTTGTCGCGCGTCACGTCTTTGAAAATACGTGCGCCTTTGGCATCCAGCGTGAGGTGAACGGCGGCTTCTTGGGTTTGGTTGTCAAAGCCGGCTTGCGCGTCGGTGAGGTTCTCGCCCGAGAAAATCACATCGCGCTTGACGATCACGGCTTGGCCATTGCGATCCAGATAGCGCTCTGCGCCAAAAGGCACAGCGCCTTGGCCGCGCTCGGCCGCCAAGCCTTCGGAGCTTTCATCGACCATGCGCACTTGCAGCGTGGCAATGCGACCAATGATTTTCTTCACTGTGGCGGTGTCTTGCACACCGGGCAGTTGCACGACGATGCGATCCAAGCCCTGTTGCTGGATCACCGGCTCAGCCACGCCGAGTTCGTTCACGCGGTTGTTGAGCGTTGAAATGTTTTGTTTAAGCGCGGATTCTTGAATGCGCTTGACCGCATCGGGCTTGATACTGGCGGTGAGCAAATAATCTGTGCCTTGGGTGCTTTCGACTACAGCCAAATCGAGGCCAAACTGGTCTTGAATCAAATTCTTCGCAGCTTGCTGCGCGGGCGCAGCTGAGAAGCGCATCACGATGCTGTTGCCCTCGCGGCTGGTGCGGCCGCGAATGTCTTTGCCGCGCAGGCTGGTGCGAATGTCGCTCGTCAAGGTGTCAATGCGCTTGTCAATCGCGCCGGCCATATCGACTTGCAACATCAAATGAATACCGCCACGCAAATCGAGACCGAGATACATTGGGTTGGCATACAAGCTGCGCAGCCATTGCGGGGTTTGAGGCACTAAATTGAGCGCCACCACGAAGGCTGGGTCGGTCGCATCAGGGTTGATCGCTTTAGAAATTGCATCCTGCGCCTGTTTTTGCACCTCAGTGCTGGCAAAACGCGCCCGCACTGAATTGCCATCGAGCTCGGCCTTACCGTCTACCGCCACTTTCGCTGCCGCGAGCGCGTCTTCTACGCGCTTCAAGGTTGTGGCATCGACCTTGACCGTCGCTTTGCCGCTAGAGACTTGCACGGCAGGCGCTTCGCCAAAAAAGTTGGGCAGCGTGTACAACGTGGAAATCAGCACCACCACCGCAATGATGATGTATTTCCACCAAGGATAACGATTCATGGCATTACTCTCAAAACAATAGCACTTCGCGCATATTTTATGCCGGCTAGAAGTCGATTTGGCTTAAAAAATGCCTCCAAAGCAGGGCTTGAAGGCAATTCTCGCAGTCTTACTTCACCGTGCCTTTGGGCAACACGCGAGAGACCGCGCCACGCTCAATCTGCATTTGGCCCTCACGAACTTCGAGCGTCATGTAGGTCTCGCCCATGTCCACGATCTTGCCGAGCACGCCGCCGATGGTGACGACCTCATCGCCTTTTTGCAGCGCATCAATCATGGCGCGCTGTTCTTTTTGGCGCTTCATTTGGGGGCGAATCATCAAGAAATACAGCACAACGAACATCAGCACCAAGGGCAGCATGCTCAAAAGAGCGGAATCACCGCCACCAGAAGCGGCTGGGGCGGTTTGGGCAAAAGCAGAAGAAATCAACACATCAATCTCCGAAAAAACGTGAACGCCTCAAATGAGGCAACCCAGCATTGTAGGCGTTGGCTTAAGCCTTGGGGGACACGGTTAAACTTACACGCTCTTTGGAGGTTTTCAACATGCTGGCATTAACTGATGGAATTCGCGATTACTGGGATTTTGTGGTCGCAGTTGTGGTGTTTTTGGCGATTCCCGGCCCTGGCAACTTGGCCATCATCACCTCCACCAGCAAAGGTCGAATTTTGGGCGGCTTGGCTGCAACTTTCGGCGTAATTGCGGGACGATCAGGTGCTGATGTGGCTGGCTGTGGCTGGCGTGGCGGCGCTGCTGGCGGCGCAT
>JAAUOI010000367.1 GCA_012036375.1 Allobrachymonas sp.
CTGAAATCACATGGAAGCCCTGCCCCTGCTCGATGGCGCACAAGAATGCGTGCAAGCCGGTATCACCAGTTCCTTGCAATCAGCCAATGTCCGCCTGCGCCGAGCGCTACGAAATCAAGAGCAATTCGTCAGCCATCCACGCTACCCGCTCATCTTCGATCCGCAAACCGCCGGCGGCTTGCTCGCTAGCGTGCCAGCAGATCAAGTCGATGCCTGCATCGCGCAACTCAAGGCGCAAGGCTATCCACACACCTGCAAAATCGGCCGCATCTTGCCGCAAAGTGATGCACTGGAGCCGATTGTTTTGATTTGACCCGCCCTTTCAATTCAGGAAATTCAGGAGATTTGCCATGAAAAGCTTGTTGTCTCGCATCATTTTGGCTTTCAGCCTCGCGCTCACAGCCCTGCTCGCTGGCTGCGGCACGCCCTATGCCACCGTGAAAAACAATGCCGGCGATCCCGTCATGCTGCTGGGCTACGATCCGGTGGCCTATTTCACGCAGGGCAAACCGGTTAAAGGCAGCCCCGAGCATCAAGTCAAATTGCCCGAGCGCAGCTACTATTTCTCAAGCCTTGAGAACAAAAAACTCTTCGAGGCCAACGCTGCCAAATACGAGCCGCAATACGGCGGCTTTTGCTCCAGCGGCGCGGCGTTTGCCATCAAAGCTCGGCAGCGACCCCCACCTCATGGCAAATCTACGACGGCCGCCTCTTCATCTTCGGCGATGTGCTCGGCCATGAAGCCTGGAAAGTCGATCCCGCATGGAATGTTGGCCACGGTGATCGCCTCTGGCCAGAGATCGCGGGCAAAGGCTGGCGCGGTGCATCGCTGGCCAGCTACGCCAGCAAAGTGCCGCATTACAAAACCGGCGCTCAAATCAAAGCCGAATGGGAAAACTCAATCCCGGCAAATCATGGCCTGCCTACAATCCCGGTGGCATGGTCAACAATCTTTTTCTCAAAAGCCCCGGCTGGCGCGCCGCTGAAGGCTTTGGCCAGCCTGCATTGGGCTATCCGCAGTGATTTTTAAGCGTTTTAGGTCTCTAGCCGGCATAGAATGTGCGTGGAGTGCTATTGTATTTGTAGTGTCTGGCTTGTGTTATTGGCGCTCTGAGAATTGACTTTTGGCATCAAACGGCTGCGTGCGTAAAGTGTCACTGCACCGCGCATCTTGGTTGGCGAACAGGTCTACGCGCGGAGATTGTCACAACACCACAAATCGTGGTGCGGTAACAGTACTCGCAACCGCAGCAGCAGTTTCAAACAGCGCTGACCCACCACCAATCACTCGGTGACGGCGACTGATCAGCCAACACCGGCCTGTATGCACCCTGTGCGCAGGGGCTTGTTTTGGCGCAGCGTCCGAATGCGCGAAGCGCTTTCGTTCGTCAATCTGCGGCAGGTGCCAGCATCAATTCGCGAGCAACCCAGCACTGACGCCCTCGCAGAGGGTGCATACCGGCCACAGAGCGCAATCCAAGCAAACAAAACAACCAATAAACACAAACCTCGAACCAAGAATTTCAAGCCAAATCAGCATCCAGCCGGCATAAAAACTGCGTCGAATGCTATCTATTTCATAGTGACCAGAACGTATAAAATCAGGGGATGTTAGATCCCAACCTCCTCCGCAAAGACCTCGACTCGGTCATCGCCGCGCTACAAAAGCGCAAAAATCCGCAACAATTCTTGGATGTCGCCGCCTACAGCGCCCTAGAAACTGAGCGCAAAACCATTCAAACTCGTACCGAAGAGTTGCAAAATAAACGTAACGCGCTGTCCAAGTCCATCGGCATGCTCAAAGCCAAAGGCGAGAGCGTCGATGCAGTGATGGCGCAGACAGGTGCAATCAAAACCGAGCTAGAAACTTCTGCCGCCCGCAATGATGCCATCGCTGCCGAGTTGCAAGCCCTACTCATGACCCTGCCCAATCTCCCTCACGCGAGCGTGCCCGTGGGCGCAGGAGAACAAGACAACGTGCAAGTGCGCCGCTGGGGCACGATTCGCAGCTTCGATTTCACACCCAAAGACCATGTGGATGTGGGCACACCGCTAGGCTTAGATGCCGACACCGGCGCCAAGCTCTCTGGCGCACGCTTTACCTTCATGAAAGGCGGCGTGGCTCGCATGCACAGGGCACTGGCGCAATTCATGCTCGATATGCAAACGCAGGAACATGGCTACACCGAGTGCTACACGCCCTACATCGTCAACCGCGATGTGCTTGAAGGAACGGGGCAACTTCCTAAGTTTGAAGAGGATATGTTTTGGGTGACGAGGGGAGGCGCCGCTGAAGGCGGCTCGGGTGACGCAGACAACAAGGCTGCTCAAAAACAATACTTGATTTCAACCTCGGAAATTTCGCTTACCAACTCGGTGCGCGACAGCGTGCTGGCAGAAAGCGATCTCCCCATCAAGCTCACCGCCCACAGCCCCTGCTTCCGCTCCGAAGCCGGCAGCTATGGCAAAGACACCAAGGGCATGATCCGCCAACATCAATTCGACAAAGTCGAAATGGTGCAAATTACGCATCCAGACAAGAGCTACGAAGCGCTGGAAGAAATGACGCGCCACGCAGAAAACGTCTTGCAAAAGCTCGGTTTACCCTACCGCGTGCTCTCCTTGTGCACTGGCGACATGGGCTTTGGCGCAGCGAAAACTTATGACCTCGAAGTTTGGTTGCCCGCGCAAAACACCTACCGCGAAATCAGCTCCTGCTCTAACTGCGAAGCCTTCCAAGCCCGCCGCATGCAAACCCGCTTCAAAAACGCCCAAGGCAAAAATGAACTCGTTCACACCTTGAATGGCTCAGGGCTTGCCGTAGGCCGCACACTGGTTGCCGTGCTAGAAAACTACCAACAAGCCGACGGCAGCGTGACAGTCCCCGAGGCACTGCGGCCTTACATGGGCGGCATCGAAGTGCTCAAACCCTGATCGCAGCACTTCACCAATGACTGGGTTGTCTCAAGCAACTAGCGCCTACCCAGCAGCTGCGAATGGCCGATTTTGTGACGCAGGACGGTTTGCTTGGCAGGCGGCGAAAACTCGGCAAAACCAGTGGCTGCAGCCCAATCGCCCAGCGCATACATGCGGCGATCGCGCAGCGACGCAACGCCCTCTTGCCATGCGAGAAGCATGCGCTTTCCC
>JAAUOI010000065.1 GCA_012036375.1 Allobrachymonas sp.
CATTGACTGAGGCAACCCCTGCCGCGCCAACTGAACCCGTTGCGCCTGTGCCGCCTTGGCCAGCTTGGACGCTGATGTTGCTGCCCGCGCCGCCGCTGGCGGTCAGGCCAGAGATGCCGCGCACTGTGCCGATCGTGATGTTGCCGCCCGCAGCGCCATCTGCGCCCGCTTTACTGCTCGATGCGGCTTGCGCTGTGGAGAGGATGATGTCGCCGCCTGCCGCGCTGTTGAGCGCCGCCACAGTGGCGTTGCCGGTGTTGCGCAGTACCACATCGCCACTGCCTGAGTTGTTCAGAGCGATGTTGCTTGCTGCGGATTCAATAGCACTCCCCGCAGATCCGATGCCGCCTACCGAGCGAATATCCAAGGTTTGCGCGGCCAATACGCTGCCCGCGCCTTGAATCACGCCGCCCGCAGAGTTAATCGTCACCAGCCCTGCGCTGGCGCTGATGCTGCCGGTAAAAAGATCCACCGAGCCAGCTACCAAGCTGATCGCGCCTGCGCCGCCAGCCGTGGAGAGCTTGCCAGCGTTAATCAAGTAGCCGCCTTGGGCATCGAGCGTGATCCCGCCTTTGGCGGTCAACTCGTAGCTGTTGCCGATGCCGTTGCTCAGCAGAGTGATGCTGCCAGAGCCATCGCTGATGTCGATTTTTTGTTTTGAGGTCAACGATAAAGCCATCGACATAGCTGCCATCGCTTTGCTTGCCAGCGGCCAGCGTGATGTTGCCTGCGTTTTTGCAAAATCGCCATCGACAACCACATCCCAGGCGGCACTCGCATTGATTTGCGTGCCGCTGATGGTGCCGCGAGAGCCGTCCACAACAACCAAAAAATAATTCAGCACCGGGGCCTGCAGCGCCGCCGCTGCCCGTGACCAAGCTGACAGCGCCGTTGCCGCGAATCGCTGAATTGATCTGCACATTGCCGCCCGCGCCGCCGTTTCCGGGCGAGCCGAAGAAGTAGGAGTTGGTGGGGTCGCCGTATTTTCCCTGCCCGCCACCGCTGCCGCCTGCGCCGGATTGCACGAGCAGATTTTGGCCGTTCGCCGATATTGCGGCGTTGACGGTGATCAAGCCTCCGGTACCGCCTGCTGCGCCATCTCCTCCCACTCCACTGGTGTATCGGACACTGCTGTTGGGCCGCAAGCCTCCAGCGCCGCCCACGCCGCCTGATCCCCCCGCGCCGCCTGCGCCTGAGAGCAGAATCACATCGCCATTGGCTGCATTCAAACCCGCATCGATTACCAGCGCACCGCCTGCGCCACCGACCCCTGCGTTGCCAGCATCGCCACCGAAAGTGCCTGGCACAGTGACCTCGACCTGCTTGCAAAAAATAACGAGCGTGCACTGCTCCTCAAGGTAAGTGCGCCCATCTATGCCCGGCGCGCCTGAGCCGCCTTTACCGCCTTGCCCGCCTTGGCCCGAGCGCACCGTGATGCTGCCTTGCGCCGCGCTTACGCTTTGATTGATACGAACATTGCCGCCCGCTTGGCCCGCAGCGCCTTGGGCTCCGGTACTGTTCGTCGTGATGGACTCTGCGCCAGCGCCTGCTGCGATCAAAATGTTGCCGCTTCCTGTTGCGGTGATGCCGGCCAATCCGTTCACCGTGTCAACGGTGATGTTGTTGCGACCCGAGACCACAGACCCGCTATCAGCCGTGCGGATGCTGATGTCGCCTTGGGCGCTGCGGGCAGCGACGGTCAGATCGCCTCGGTTAAGGATGGAAATGCCGCCGCTCTGGGTGTTCGTCAGCGCTGCGCTGCCCACTTGGGTATTGAGGGCTTGGCTGGCCGAGCCAATGCCAGTTTTTGCATTAGCCACCAGCGTGCCCGCTCTGACGACGGTTCCCGAGTTAGCGACAATGGCTGATCCCGGGCCACCGATGATGGCACCTTGGCCTGAGCTGCCCAGGCCTGCCGTGAGCGTGACGCTGCTGCCCGGGTTGCTCGCGTTCAAGACACCGCCGCCTCGGAAATCAATGTGTCGCTCGGCGTTGAGGGTGAGGGATTTGGCGACAGTCCAACTGACTTCATCATTGACGAAAATATCGCCGTTGCCCCCGGCTTTGCCTTGGGTGGCGGTGGAGATGGTGATGTTCGCATTCGCCAAATTCGCGCCCAGCGCTGCGCCAGTGATGTTGCCACCGCTGGCGGCAATGGTGTAGTCGTTGGGGTCGATCAGCCAGTTTCCAGTCTTTCCGTTGGCGGCATTGGCGTTGACGCGGAAGGAATCGGCGATTTGGACATTGGCGGCGCTGGTGTCTACGAATCCGCCATCGGCAGTTTGAGAGGTGTTTTTTAAGCCATTTTGGCTGTTGGCCGGCATAGAATATGCGCGGAGTGCTATTGAATCGGGAGCAGATATATCCACGCTGCCACTGGCATTCACCGTGCCATGGTTGAAATCGGCGAGGATTTCGACCTTGCCTGTGCGCACTTCGACAGGCTCAGTGCGAACGGAATTTCCCCCGTTCGTCCTGAGCTTGTCGAAGGACTCAGATCGGCCACGGTTTGCGCTTCGATGATGCCGCTGTGGTTGACCACGGCTCTTGAAAGGCCAGCGGCGGTTTGCGCATTCATCAGCACCCAGCCACCATCGGCTTTGATCAATCCTTTGTTGTCAACGAGCGTATCGAATTCAGCTTGGCTGATCTGCACTTTGAGCAGGCGATTGCCTTGGAATTGGAGGGTGATGTCTTGCCCGGCAGCGAGCGCCACGCTTCCTAAGCGAGCCGCTATCACGCCTTCGTTGCGCACGGTTTGGCCGAGCAAAGCAATCGTGCCACCTTGGGCTGCGGTGAGCGTGCCTTGGTTGATCACTTCACCGGGTTTAACGGTTAAATTGGCCTGATTTTGAAGCAAATTAGGGCTCTGACCGGCATCAATACTGCGCAGAGTGCTATTGAATTGATAGTTGCCTGTTTGGCTGCCGAGCAGGAAGTTTTGATCGGTAATCTCTAAAGTAGAAGCCACCAAGCCGCCGACGTTGACCTGTGCGCCTGGTGCAAACAAGATGCCAGCGGGGTTGACGAGGAAGACTTGGCCGGTGGCGTTGATTTGGCCGTAGATTTCGCTGCCTTGGTTGGAATTGACGCGATTGAGCGTCACGCCGTTGCTGGGCTGCGAGAAGCTCACCGTGCCGTTGGAGCCGACGTTGAAGCTGTTCCAATTCAAGATGGCGGCGGTGGAGGTTTGGCTGATGCTGAGGGTATTTCGTCCGTTCGCGGCAATCGCCGCCGAGCCGATCATGGCGTTGCCCGAAGCCACGCTGCCACCCGTGGGCAGGGTGTTCGCCCCCACAGGCGTGCCCACCTGCGCATACACAAGATGCGGATTGAACCCCGCCGCCGCAAAGAAGCCGCCGGCCATGAGGAGTTGTTGCAGCAGGGGAAACTGGTGGATGCTGATGTGTTTCATGTAGCTAATTGTGAAATGGCTGGCGCAGCATGTCTCTCATCCTGATGGATGAATTTAGGGGGTTGTGATTTTTTCTTGCCGAGCACACAGACCGGCCATAGCTTGGCATCCATCTCATAGCCATGCCATAATTACACTCAAGTTCACACATTTTGATGTGTAGAAAGATCCTCATGGCAACAAATTTAGCGATTGATGATTCACTTTTGGAGCAAGCTCGCAAGGTGAGTGGCTTGCGCACAAAAAAAGCCGTGGTGACGCATGCTTTGGTGGAATACATCCAAAAGCGCCAGCAAAACCAAGTCATTGAGCTGTTTGGCAGCATTGACTACGATGCACACTACGATTACAAAGCGCAGCGCAAGGCAGGCCGCGGCTCTTCCCCACCCGCTGCACCGTTAGCAGCGCCGGAATCTTCACCCTAGGCCTGCCATGCAAGTGTTGGTTGATTCGTCCGTCTGGTCGCTTGCCTTGCGCCGCGCGAATGCTCGCGGCAACCCAGAGATACCTCTAGTTCAGCCCTCGCAAGCCGTGGAGATACTGCGAGATTTGATCGGCGATGGCCGCGCAGTGATGATCGGTGCCATACGGCAAGAGGTGCTCTCTGGTATCAAACAAGCCGAGCAATTCAAGCGTTTGCAGCAAGCACTCGCAGGCTTTGAAGACATTGCCCTGCTGCGCAGCGACTATGAGCTGGCCGCAGAGTTTTTTAACACCTGCCGTGGCAAAGGCATCCAAGGCAGCACGATCGATTTCCTCATCTGCGCCGCTGCCAGCGCTCGCGAGCTGCCGATTCTCAGCACGGATCAAGATTTCATACGCTTTGCAAAGCACCTGCCGATCAAGTTGCTTGCCATTCGGTAGCTTGGAATTCAGATCTTGCGAAGATTTGTATCTTGTCTCTGAGTCTCTCATCCTGATGGATGAATTTCGGAGTGAATACTCCAGTAGGCTTGCTTTTGGGGGATTTCAAAGGCAACAATGGGTGCTAGCGGTTTGCCGATGCGACGAACCTGCAACTGACTACTTTTGTTTGCAACTTTGGCATTTCATGGCTCCTGCCTCCCTTTCTGCTATGGATAAAAGCCGCTGGCTGTGTTGCTGGTGGATGATCACGCGCTGTTTCGCGCGGGGATGCGTTTTATTTTGGGCGAAGGGGAGCTGCTGGGCAGCACGGTGCTGCAAGCGGGCAGCTTGACGGAGGCTTTATCCATTCCTGAGCAGGTAGATGTGGTGCTGCTAGATGTGCAGATGCCGGGGATCAATGGCATGGAGGGGCTCACTCTGGTGAAGCGGCGCTGGCCGAAGGCGGCGATTTTGATGCTGAGTGCTACCGAAGATCATGAGACGCAGCAGCAATGTATCAAGCGTGGGGCGCTGGCTTTTGTGAGTAAAACGGCTTCGCCTGAGGAGATTCGGGCGGTGGTGTGGCAGGCGGCAAGCGGCAAGCTGGCCAAGCCCCAAGCTGCCTTGCGCCAAGATCACGAGCCGCTTGCCGCCGATGAACCGAGCGCCGGTGCTGAAGTGGGCAAAGAGCTTTCTGCGCGGCAGCTGGATGTGCTCTTGCTGATGTGTGAGGGCATTAGCAACAAAGCGATTGCGCGAAAGCTCTTTGTGAGCGAGAACACGGTGCGCAGCCATGTGGCCGCTGTGCTCAAATATTTTGGAGCCAGCACGCGGGTCGAGGCGGTGATGGCGGCGCAAAAAAGCGGCATGGTGAGCGTACGTGTGAATTCGCTGAATGTGGCTGCCGGCGTAGTGTTCACATGAGCGGGGCTGCTGAATTAACCAATGCGCAAGAAGCTCCCTCCAGCAGCGTGGATTTGATCCGGCTGGAGGAGCAACGGCGCTTTGAACGCTTTATCTATTTGGGCAGCGTGGGCATTTGGCTCACGGCACTGCTGCTGGTGGGGGTGGTGCTGTCGCTGGAGTCGCAGGCGAGGGGCGCCGCGCTGATCTGGGGCGGCGTATTCACGGCGCTGATGGCGGGCACAGTGATCACATGGGCACTGATTGGCCAGCATCTTCAATCGATGGATGCGCGCGATCTGTGGCACAAAGTGCTGGTGATCTTGCATGGGCTGATGTGGGCGCTGCCGCCGTTTATTTTTTTTGAGGCGGGGCAGTCGCAGGTGACGATGTTTATGCTGTGCATGGTGTGCGGCATGTCGGCGGCGGGGGTGCCGATTTTTGGCACGCGCCCTGCGCTGTATGCGATGATTTTTGTGCCGCCGTTTGTGGCGCAGATGATCGTATTTGGCAGCTACGGTTGGCGAGCAGGCGATGCATTTCATGGCTTTTTAGGCGCGGCCATGCTGCTCTTGCTGACCGTGAATTTGATTTTCAGCCGCTTTACTTGGGCGACGCTGAACCGCTCGATTGTGCTGGCTTATGAAAACCAAGAGCTGGTGCAGCAGCTCAAAAGCCAAGCCGTGCAATTGAGCGAGACCACCCGCGCCGCGCAAGAAGCCAATAAAGCCAAAACCAAATTTTTAGCCGCAGCCAGCCACGATTTGCGCCAGCCGGTGCATGCGCTCAACTTGTTCACCGAGGTATTGGCCAGCACGCAGCTCGATGCCAAGCAAACCCATATGCTCCAGCATATTCGCGCGGCCACGCATGCCAGCCGCGACATGCTCAATACGCTCTTGGATTATTCGCGAATTGAGGCGGGCGTGATGGAGGCCAAGCCAGCGCCCACGCATGTGGCGCAGCTTCTGCGGCGCTTGGAAGATGAGTTTGGCCCGCAAGCCGATGCGCAAAACATCATCTACCGCACACGCGATACGAATGCCATGGCGTTTTGCGACCCGAGCATGACCTTGCTCGTATTGCGCAACTTCGTGAGCAATGCGCTGCGCTACACGCAAACTGGCGGCATCTTGTGGCGGCGCGGCACCGGGGCGACGAGCTGATCGTGCAGGTGTTTGACACCGGCATTGGCATTGCGCCCGAGCAGCAAGAAGAGGTCTTCAAAGAGTTCCACCAATTGGGCAACTTAGAGCGGGATCGCCAAAAAGGGCTGGGGCTAGGGCTAGCGATTGCTAAAGGCTTGGCGCAGAACATGCTGGCTCGCATTGAATTGCGCTCTCAACCGGGCAAGGGCTCGGTGTTTAGCCTGTGTTTGAGCGCGTGGAAACCTGCCCAAGAGCCCGCAGTGATCAGCTTGCGCTCGGGCGGTTGGAATGCCGATCAGTTAGCCAACACAGCGCCGTTGACACATGCAGCGGTGGCATCAGAGACACTGCCACCAGCAACACACAGCTCTTTTCACAGCGCTTTTCGTAGCCTACGCGTGCTTGATCGTGGACGATGAGGCGCAGGTGCGCGTGGGTTTGGAGGCGCTGCTGCATAGCTGGGGCTGCGAGGTGCGCACCGCCGAGGGCTTGGGCGATGCCTTGCGTTGCCTAGATGAAGGATTTGCGCTGCAACTGCTAATCACCGATTACCGCCTGCGCGATGGCATCACGGGAGGTGATGTGATTGCTGCGGTGCGCCAGAGGCATCCTGATATGCCCGCCATCATCGTGACGGGCGACACCGATCCACAGCGTATCCGCGAAGCCGCAGGCCACAGCGCGACCCTGCTGCACAAACCCGTGAGCGTTGCTGCGCTGCGCGAGGCGATGCTAGGCGTGCGTTAACCCAGACTCCTAGGAGTCTGGGCGAAAGGGCATGGGTGGCAACCGCCAAGCCCGCGCTGCGGCTGCCCAATCGGCCTCGTCTTGCGCATTTAAGCTACCCCAATCCACATCGTCCGGCTGCAAGCCGCACAAGCCCCAGCCTTGTGAGGCGACTAAATCGAGCAAAGCCCATGCAGGGCGCAGGCTAGGGAGGGTGCCGGAGGCTGGCGAGTTGATACCTGCACGGACAGCGCGCATCCAAGCCTCGGGTTGTCGTTGAATATCAAAGTGATCAACTGTGAAGCTGGATTCGCCTTCATCGACGGCCACTGTGGGCAGCGCAGGGATTTGCGTGATCCAGCCGCTGCGCCGCAAGGCTTCTAGGCCGACGACCAAGGCAGATGGATGCGCCAGCAGTAAGGCGGCTTCCCAATCGGCATGCTCGGATGTGAGCAAATTGGCAAACACATCGCTGTGGCCACCGAGCGGGGCGACCAAACCGCGCTTTTTCCAGAGATAGAGGTAATGCGAGGCGGTTTTGGAAGCCCAGCCAAAGCGGATGGTGAGGTCTGCGCCACGAAAGACGGCGGGCAACTGCTGCAAGCGCGCGATGGCGGAGACGTTCGTTCGCATCAGCATACTTATCTCTTGGCCTGGCCTGCGGCTTGATCCCGTTCGGGTTGAGCTAGCACCTCACGCATGCAGGCCATGCCGTCTTCCAGCGCAGCCAAAGCCGTGGCCACCAAAGCCTGCGCATCCAGCGGATAAATGGGCGGCAGCCAGCGCTTCAAATCGGTGTGAATCAGCTCGGCTTGGGCGGGCAATTCTTGGCGGCGCTTTTCTGCTTTGGCGAGCCAGCCATCAGCCGTTTCGCTGGGGTAAGTCCTCAATCGCAGGCGCAACGCATCGGGTGTGCAGCGCTGCGGCTCTCGGGCTTGCAGCCAATGCAGATCAAACACATCGCGGGGCTTCAAATACTCCCGTGCGGCTAAGGCGAATACTTTGTCTGCATAAATCTCCGTCAGCGTGGCGGTGGGCACGGGCACTTTCATGCCGGCTGCCAAGCCAATGGCGGCTTGTACTGTGGACACTTGCACACCCAGAGGATTCATGGCCTGATCGGGCGTTTTCCACAGCTCAACTTTGACTTTGACCGAAGGAATCAACTGATCGCCGCCAATCACCACATGGAAAGAATGCGGATTTTTATCAGGCTTGGCGGGCGTGACGCTCAAAACTCCACCCACCGGAATCCACGGCAAATATTTGAGCTGAGCTTCAATGTGTTGGTGCAAACGGCTCAGATCCACCGAGCTTTTGACCAAAAATCTAAATCTTCGCTAAAGCGCGGCGAGCCATGCGACAGATGCAGGCTCGTGCCGCCTTGAAAGATCAAATCCTGAGGCTGCCAGCGCTGCGCCGAGAGCAGCGCAGCCAAGGTAGCAATATGCAGAGCTTGGCGAAGCTGGAACTGTTGATCGGCGGTGAGCGGCTTTTTGGGCATTCAGGGATTGTATGCCAATCGCCAAACTTATCTAAATATTTTTAGATAAATTAATTTACCACTTAAAACCCCACCACCGCATTCACCCACAACTGCGTATTGCGCGTGCGGCCATCGCTGTTCGCCCCTGTGGCGAGGTTGCGGCCGGGGTTTTTGCCTAGGCCTCGGGCGACTTGGGCGCTCAAGCTCCAATTGCGGCCGGCTTGGTAGGCGAGGCCGATGCCTACGCTGGATAAGCTGTAGCTGTTGGGCTGGCCAGCGGGCAGGGCGGCTGGCCAGAGATTGTTGTGTTGCGTGATTTGGCCGGTGTCGGCAAAGGCGGAGAAAGTGAAGCCACTGCCTGCCTGTGCGCCTAGGGGCTTGCGCCATTCCACGCTGAGCACAGCGCCGCTATCGCCACTGGCCTCGCCCACCGGCCAGCCGCGCACGCCGTTTGGCCCGCCGAGGCTGAGTTTTTCGCTGCTATCGAGATTGGTTTGTGCGGCTTGGCCGTTGGCTTTGAACAGCCATTGCGAGCTGCCGGTGAAATAGCTTGCGCCATAGTTGGCCTGTAGCTTGCCATAGCGCTTGGGTGTGTTGGGATTGACGAAGACGCGCTGATCGAGCTGGCCGCGAATGAGCGCCACGCGGCCGTTTTGCAGTAAGCGGCCTTGGGCGGCACTGCTGTCGTTGAAGCTCAAAGCCAGGTGCACAGGCGTGGCGATTTTGTCTGCCGTGGTGGCACCAAAGGTTTCGTCTTTGCTATGGCGGCGGGCGTAGCCGCCTTCTAAATTGATGCTGCGCTCAGCACGCAGCACCAGCGGGTAGCGCAGCGCCAAGCCCCATTGGCTGGCGCTGCCTTCGGCTTGCAGTGCGGCAAATTGGCAGCACAGCTCGTAGCTCAAATGTGAGGCTTGGACTTCAAGGCGCAAGCCGTCGTAGCCAATCGGCAGGCTGTAGCCTATATTCAAGTTTTTGATGCCGCTGGAGAGTTGGCTGCGCAATTGCAGCGCATCGCCGGGGGTGGCCAAATGGCGCACGCTGAGATCGGCCAAGGCGCGAAGCTCGCCGCTGTAGCGGTTGCCGCTGTTGTCGAGGCTGATTTGTGCGCTCCAGTTTTTGGGGGTGACTGGAGTTTGCAGGCTGATGTCGGTGCTGCCAGTGCTGCTGCCGGGGGCGAGCGCCACACTGGTCTCTGCGCCCACGCGCTCGCTAATGAGGAGCAAGGAGCGCTCCAGCGCCTCTTGGCGCAGGGCGATGCCGGGCACAATGCCTTGGGCACGCAGCGTGGCTTGGGCTGTTTCCAAGGGCTTGCCTTGGAGAGAGCTGCTGATTTGGCCTAAGCGGCCTTCCAGAATTTGAATGCGCAACGTGCCTGCACCCACACCACTGCCGGCACCACCCCCCGCTAAATCTTGGCGCGGAATCAGGGCTCTGGCTAAAAAATAGCCCTGCGCGGCATAAGCGGCATTGATGCGAGCCAGCGAGGCTCGCAATTGTCCAAAGGGCACAGCATCGCCGCGCTGATCAGCCAGCAAATTGGCCAATGCCTCACTGGAGATGACGGAGTTGCCCTCAAACGCAAAGCCAGTCACGCGCACCGGCGTGTTGTCTGCGGGCAGCGCGGCAGCAGCAGTTTGCGCCGGAATCGACGGCGCGGCCGGGCTGCGGCGCGGGCGCGGCCGGCTGGATTTGCTGCAAGAGGCGGCCTGCATCGGGCGCGGTTTGGGCGAGAGCTGCACTGCTGAATGCCAATGCGGCGCAGGCCAAGGCGATGGGGGTGAAGATGGGGTAAAGGTCGCATAGAGAGGCAGGGGAAAATGGGTGGCAGCAATGAACAGTTGAATCGTTTGCACAGGCGTTGTTGCATACCTTGCAAGCGATTGTGGAGAGGTTTCAAGGGCTTGTCACTCATCCTATTGGATGAATTGGTGTTTTTTTAGGCAATATTGGCAGTAGCCGGCATAGAAGCTGCGTAGAGTGCTCCTATTTTGAGAGTGAATGGCTTGCATTATTCCTTCACCCCGCCGCCCACGATGGTGAACAGCTTGCCCAAGCGGCGCAGGCGCTCGGCTTTTTGTTCTTCGGTTTCTGGGGTGAAGCTGGCGTTGCTGCTGTTGTTGCTATTGCTACTGTCGTTGCCGCCTTGCGAACTGCCAGAGGTTGACGTGCCTTGTGGGTTGTCTGTGGCTGGAGCACTGGCGGTTGAACCTGCGGGTGCTGGCGCTGGAGCGGGGGGTGAGCCGGCAGGTGGTGAGCCTATGGGTGAAGGTGCGGGCGCGGGAGCAGGCGACGGCGCGGGCGCAGGGGGGAGCGTGACTCCGGGCGGAATCGGGGCTGGGGAATGGTGAGCTGGCCGTTGACGTAGCTCACGATGTAGTTCGGTGAGTTTGCGCCGCTGGGGGCGATGGCATAGCTGCCTTGCGGGCTGGTGCTGCTGCCTGCGGTGTTGAGGATGGCGGGCGTGCCGAAGTTGCTGGCTGTGTCGTTGCCTTGCAGGCCGAGATAGCTGGCGGTGAGCAGGGGCACGGTTTGGCCTTGGAACATGCTGGCGTTGTTGGCTTGAATCGTCAAGTTCGCTGGCGTGATGCTGCCATTGGCGCTTTGCAGGTTGACGTTGTAGTTGTTGCCACCATTGCCATCGTTGATGGCGTAGCTGGAGATATTGAGCGTGCGGTTTCCGGCGTTCGCGGAATCGAAGGCTTGGGAGAGCGTGACGCTGTCGCCCGCTACGATTCCGATAGCACTCGGCGCAGCATTGCTGCCGGCAAAGCCGTTATATGGCCTTGAATCTGAGCTGGCGGAGAGTTTGGCGTTGGCTTTGTTCGTGACCAACTGGCCATCGACATAGGTGATCGTGTAGTTGCCGTTGTTGGCCGTTAAGCCGCTGGCGCTGATTTGATAAGTGCCGGCATTGCGGCTGCCTTGGGCGCTGCCGCCGTAAGTTAAAGCTCCGCCTAGGCTGCTGGTGGTTTCGCTATTAACGAAGCCGCTGTAGCTCACGCCCGCTGCGCCCGTGTTGTTCACGCCGATGTAGTTCGTTCCGTTGTAGGTGCGGGAATCGTTGTTGGCCGTCACGGTCAGGGCGGCGGGGGTGATATTCAGGTTGCCGTTGACGAATGTGAGGTTGTAGTTGACATCGCTGCCGCTGACAGTATTGGCGTAGCTGCCCACGTTGGTGCCGCTGGCGTCCGTGGCGCTCACGCCGGTGAGCACGCTGATGGTTTCGCCGTTGACCAGCCGGATGCGGTCAAGCTGCTGACGCTTTGCTGCGTGCCGTTGTACGTCA
>JAAUOI010000066.1 GCA_012036375.1 Allobrachymonas sp.
ACAAGGTCATGCGAGATCACCGCTTGCAGCGATTCAGAAAGCATGGCGCGCACCATCTCTTTTTCGTCAGCGGGGAACACGTCGATGATACGGTCGATGGTTTTCGCGGCGCTCGATGTATGCAGCGTGCCGAAGACCAAGTGGCCGGTCTCTGCGGCCGTCATGGCCAAACGAATGGTTTCTAAATCGCGCATCTCGCCCACCAAAATACAGTCTGGGTCTTCGCGCAGCGCGGATTTGAGCGCGGCTGCAAACGACAGCGTCATCGGGCCGACTTCGCGTTGGTTGACCAAGCATTTTTTGGATTCGTGAACGAATTCAATCGGGTCTTCCACGGTGAGGATGTGGCCGTATTCGGTTTCGTTCAAGAAGTTCACCATGGCGGCCAATGTGGTGGATTTGCCCGAACCCGTGGGCCCAGTGACGAGCACCATGCCGCGTGGTTTGAGCGCGAGGTCGCCAAAAATCTTGGGTGCATTGAGCTGCTCCAGCGTCAAGATTTTGGAGGGAATGGTTCGGAAGACGGCGGCTGAGCCACGGTTTTGGTTGAACGCATTCACGCGAAAACGCGCCAAGCCTTCAATTTCAAACGAAAAAGTCACATTCCAAAAACTCTTCATATTGTTTGCGCTGCGAATCGTTCATGATGTCATACACCATGCCGTGCACCGCTTTGTGATCGAGCGCGTCCACATTGATGCGACGCACATCGCCGTGCACGCGAATCATCGGCGGCAGGCCGGCAGACAAGTGAAGGTCAGAGGCTTTGTTTTTGACGCTGAAGGCGAGAAGCTGGGTAATGTCCATGATGGTGCAAAATTTGACTGATTAGGGTGACAGATACATTATGAGCATGATTTCAGACAATTTGAGCAAGGTCAAGGCGCAGATTGACGCGGCTTGCGAGGAATTTGCCCGCTCACCACACGCGGTGCAGCTTTTGGCGGTGAGCAAAACCTTCCCCGCGCAGGCGGTGCGCGAAGCTTATGCCGCAGGGCAACGCGCTTTTGGTGAGAATTACATCCAAGAGGGGGTTGAGAAAACCTTGGCCTTGGCAGATTTGCCGGGCATCGAGTGGCACATGATTGGCCCGATTCAGAGCAACAAAACGCGCCTCGTGGCCGAGTATTTTCAGTGGGTGCATAGCGTGGATCGCTTGAAGATCGCGCAGCGCTTGTCTGAGCAGCGGCCTGCGCATTTGCCGCCTTTGCAAGTGTGTTTGCAGGTGAATATTGATGGCGGGGCGAATAAGTCGGGATGCAGGCCACAAGAGGCTCTGCAACTGGCTTGCGAGATGGCTGGCCTGCCGCGTTTGCAATTGCGTGGACTCATGGTAATTCCCGAATCTGCTCCTGATTTCATAGCATCGTGCGCAGCTTTTATGCCGGCTAAGATCTTATTTGATCAAATCAATCAAGCGGTTGGAGGCATGGATACGCTGTCGATGGGAATGAGCGCGGATTTGCGGGCGGCTGTGAAAGCGGGCAGCACGATGGTGCGCGTGGGAACGGCGATTTTTGGTTCGCGGGGGTGAGGGCAATCGGGACATGGGTTGCACTCCTTGGTCCACGCGCTTACATCGTCCAAATTCGCGGTTTCTCATCTTCTAAACCCCACGCCAATTGACGCCACACGCTACGCACTCGGCGGCATAAATTCATGGCAGCCTCGGTGTCATGTGCCAGTGCACGCAGGACGATGACTTGTTGTTGTGGACAAGTCAGCCCCGTGGTTTGCGCTAGGCTGTGAGCAGTGATGATTTCTCTGCTTTGAGATAAAAATAGCTCTTTAGTTGGGGTAGATATTGCTCGGCCCGCTATGAAAAATACAGTGACTAGAACGCTGTGACCGGCTAACCCAAGCGGTGATTGCAGCAAGCGCGTATCTTCAGCCGCGATGCGGCCACGCTCTAGCCAAGGGCTGTGCGAGAGTGCGGGGTCTAGTAGCTCGACATGTTGGGTGAACTCGCCGCGCACGAAAGGCTGCTTTGCGGCAGTCAGACCCAGTGCCGTCACATCCCAGCCGATCACTTGGGCTGTGGGCGCGAGTTGCAATTGCAAGCGATTTTCTGCGATGCAGCCACTGAACGCGATGTTCTCAAGCGGCAGCCATTCCAGGCGTGCGTCGTCATCCAATGTGATGTGCGTTCTCTGGATTGCAGATTCGCCCAGTGTTTTGTAAAAACGCGTCGCGCCTGGCGTGGTGATCAGCGCATGCGTGCCGCTTTGCATGTGAAGCTCAATGACTAGATCGTCTCCTCCCGCGAGACGCCCGGCGGATGCACGAGCACGTTATGGCAAATTGCATCCCCCTCGGGATAGAGGCTTTGCAAAATCCGCAGTGGTCCATCGTGCGAGAAATTGAGCAGGGTTTTGCCCGCTAGCGCACGGTAATTGAGACTTAAACGAGCATGCCACGTCATGGTAAATTACTATAAATAAGTGAGCATTCGACGCATATTTTATGCGGGCTAGAGTCTTATTTCGGTATAAAAGATAAGGCCAAAGGTAGACTCAACATGCCGGCGAGTGTGGACAGCGTGACCAGCCCCGCAACGAACGCGCCGTCGTATCCCATGCGCGTGGCAAGCACGTAGCAGCTCGATGCAGTGGGCATGGCACTGAAAGCCAGCAGCACAGCGGCTTGGGTGGCGTTCAGACCCAAGCTCTGCACCAAAGTGATTGCCACCAAGGGCATGGCCACATGCTTGACCGACAGCAGCGCCACACCTGAGCGGATGCGGCTTGAGGTGCTGAACACCTGCGCCAATTGCAAACCTGCACCCGCAGCCATCAAACCCAAAGCCAAAGACGCCTGCCCGACGCGAGCCACTGCGCTTTCTGCAAAAGAGGGCACAGACAGCCCCAGCAAATTAGCCGCCAATCCGCTGAGCGTGCCGATGATGAGCGGATTGTGCAGCAGTGCCTTGAGAAAACCTTGACCGCTGCCGCGTGCCATCGGCCAAACCGCTGCAATGTTAAAGGGCGGGACGCATACACCAATCAGCACCGCTATCAACATCAGCCCTTGAGTGCCTGCCAAGCGCTCGGCCAGTGCCAAAGAGATGTAGGAATTGAAACGAAACCCGATCTGTGCGGCGCTGGCGGCATCGCGTTTGTCCACGCCAGGCAAATAATTCACAGCGTAAGCCAAACCAATTCCACACGCTGCCAGCACTAAGGCCGCGCCCACCAAACTACTCGCTGCATTCCAATCCAACGGCGAACGCGAAATCGCATAAAACAACAAGACGGGAAACAACACGTAATACACCAATGTTTCGACCTGCTCCCACAAGGGACGCCCCAGCGGCGTGAAGCGGCAAATCAAGTAGCCCGTGATGATCAAAGCGAAATCGGGAAACAGCAGCTGGGCGTAGTGCATGAGTGGGGAATCTAATGAAGCCTAGGGTTAGCGAGTATGGGTTAGCCACAATCGCCGGCGTTGGACAATTGCTTATTATTGATGCAACGCAACATTTTGTTTTGCGCCCCGTTCAAACTCAGGAGAAACTATGTCTTTCACACAATTCCCCAGCAAACGAAAAGCTATCCAAATGATAGCACTCAGCGCAGTATTGATGCCGGCTAGTGGCCTGATTTATGCTCAAAACTATCCAAATAAACCAGTCACACTTCAGGTGCCATTTGCACCCGGCGGCACCACAGACATTGTGGCCCGTGCGATCGCTGAGTCTTTGGGCAAAGCCATGGGGCAAAACGTGATCATTGTCAACAAAGCAGGCGGCGGCGGTGTGATCGGTGCGAATGAGACCGCCAAAGCAGCGCCTGACGGCTACAACTTGGGCATGGCTACTGTGTCCACCACGGCAGCCAATCCCGCCATCAATCCAAAAATCCCGTACAACGCGGCCACTGACTTCACACCCATCATCAATCTAGCCGCCACGCCCAATGTGATTGCCGTGCATCCGAAGTTCCCCGCTCGCGATTACAAAGGCTTTATCGCTGAACTCAAGAAGAATCCCGGTCGATACAGCTATGCATCTTCGGGTACAGGCGGCATTGGTCACTTGCAGACAGAATTGTTTAAAAATCTGGCCGGTGTCTTTATGACGCATATTCCCTACACGGGCGCGGGGCCTGCGCTGCGCGATACCGTGGGTGGTCAGGTTGAGGTCATTTTTGACAATGTGCCCTCGGCTTTACCGCATATCCAATCGGGGCGCTTGATTCCCATCGTTGTCGCCGCGCCGCAGCGCTTGTCGCAATTGCCGAATGTGCCGACCTTCAAAGAAGTGGGCTTGGAGCCAGTGAACCGCATGGCCTATTACGGCATCTTGGGCCCTAAAGGTCTGCCTGCTGATGTGGTGCAAAAAGTCAATGCCGCTGCTCGCACGGCGCTGCAAGATCCGGCAGTTAAAAAACGCATTGAAGACACGGGTTCCATTGTGCTGGGCAATACCCCCGAGCAATTTGCACAGCAAATGGCGGCTGAATTGGCGGTTTACAAAAAAGTAGTTGAATCGCAAAAACTCAAACTTGAGTGATGCGAATGCCGCTGTTCATTTGATTTGATTCGATTTGAGCAATGAGACGATTGATGCCTTCATCAGCAGCCTTTGGCTCGAAGAAGGTCTGTCCAAAAACACGCTGGAGGCTTACCGGCGTGATTTAACGCTTTATGCTGCGTGGCTGCAGGAGACTTCCACCCCCGTTGCACAACGCGGTATTTTGCTCTCTACCGAGCTTGATCTGATCGCCTATGCCGCCGCGCAGCATCCGCACACCAAAGCCACCTCGGCGAACCGCCGCCTTTCGGTGTTTAAGCGCTTTTTCCGATGGGCTGTGCGAGAACGGCTCATGGTGCAGGATCCCACGTTGCGCCTCTTGGCCGCCAAACAGCCGCTGCGCGTGCCTAAAACGCTTACTGAAGCCGATGTAGAGAAGTTGCTCGCAGCGCCTGATGTGGGCACACCGCTGGGTTTGCGTGATCGCGCGATGCTTGAGCTTATGTATGCGAGTGGCTTGCGCGTGAGCGAATGCGTGAGCTTGAAGGTGTCAACGTCTCGCTGACTGAACAGGTGCTGCGCACCTTTGGCAAAGGCAGCAAAGAACGCATCGTGCCCTTTGGCGAGCATGCCGCCGATTGGCTGGTGCGCTATTTGAATGAAGCGCGCGGCGAGCTGCTGAAAAATCAGCTCTCCGAAGACTTATTCGTCACTGTGCGCGGCAGCAAAGCAGGCACAGCGATGACGCGTGTGGCTTTTTGGCAAATCATCAAACGCTATGCGCTGGTTGCGGGCGTCAACAGTACCCTCTCGCCGCACACCTTGCGGCATGCCTTTGCCACACATTTGCTGAACCACGGGGCAGATTTACGCGCCGTGCAAATGTTACTTGGTCATGCCGATATTTCCACTACGACGATTTACACGCATGTGGCCAGGGAGCGTTTGAAAACTGTGGTCGCCACGCACCACCCTCGCGGGTGATTTTTGATTTCTAGGAGTCTGGGCCGAAGTCTTCTGCTGCCCAGACTCCTAGACCTGCGCCAATTCAAACATCAGCGCGTCACGCAAATTGGCTTCGATATTGGCGGCACTCAATCTACAGCTGCCCTTAGTGCCAGGCAAAGAAACGTCATACACATTGGGCTGCTTGACGATTTCGATCATCACAAAATGGCGCATGTGCCGACGCAAGTCATCAATCAAAGACTTTACATTGGCATCGAGTAATTCAGTTTCTGCCACCAAAACAGAGGGCATGCTCAATTCACATTCGCGGATCAAATGCGTCAAACTGTTGGCATTGCGGTGACGGCATTCGGCGCGTGAGAGGGATTTGTCAATTGACATCAGCACGGCAGGTGTGCTGGCATAGACCAACACATCCATTTGGTTGAGCTGGGGCGCTTCCATGGCTTGCATGCGCAGCTCGGGGCTGGCGATGCCAGCCTCATTGTTGTGATGCACGGGAAATTCCATCGAGATCGCAGTTTTCCCATCGTATTGCGAACGCGAGGCGATCACACTGGCGGTCTGCGCGAGTTCGTTGATCAGCTCCCACAAGAAAATACTGGTGCGCTCCATCGGCGGCGTGTCATCCTGTGTGCGCACCACATGATCGGCCATCACGGTGAGCCTAGCTGCATCGCCCCATGAAGACAGTTCGGTAGTGACCGTGAGGCGGTTGCCAAAAGGCAGCGCCCATTCAATCGCGGTTTCTATCAAAGCACGGCATAAATTTGGATCGCCTTCAATCGTGCAGCTTTGCAGTTGAGGTTCGAGCAAGATGCCACTGCGGCGCAAATCGTTCGCGCGTTTGGCCAAAATGCTGCCCATCAGAGGCAGCATAGGAATGCTTTGGATCTGAGGCTTGACTTTGCGCAGCTTGACCTCTGCCAAGCTATTCATCGTCTGCCCCATGTCTGCCAGCGCAGTCACAGCGCGGATGAGAATATTCCATTGCTGCACCGTTGCACCGCGCTCAGCCAACGCATGAAGTTCTTTGGCGATGCCGCGTGCACGGGCATACACCTCTTCGCCCGATAGGCCGAGCAAAGCCAAATTCACATCGGGCGCATTGGCATCTGGCGCGGCGACCAAACGGTTGGCATCAAAGCTGCCGGAGCGCAGTGCGTCTGATTCGGCCCAGGAAGAGTTCTCCCCGCTCACTTGCGTGAGCATGCTTTCCCAATCAGTGCGTTCTGGGCTGCCACTCATCGCGCGCAGCAATTTGGTTAACACGGTCAAAGTCTAAGTTGTTGAAAACAAAAGCATTAATTCTGTTACAAATTCATAAGAAAACGCAGAATTTGCAACGAATTGCAGTCTATCTAGATTATCAAGCACTCGCAATCCCTAGAACGAGGGATGAGACGGGTATTTTGTAACTGCGAGAGAAGGTGCGAGCGCTGTGCACCGCCGGTAAGATTGATTCGCTGGGAATAACCAAGTGCCCAGAGCCGGAATCGAATCTAGCACATTCATGTGCTCTTGCAGTTACTCCCTTGCGTGCCGATTCAGGTGCGCTCAGGGCATCGTAAAAAAGAAACCGTGGTGCCCGGGGCCGGAATCGAACCGGCACGCCTTGCGGCGGGGGATTTTGAGTCCCCTGCGTCTACCAATTTCACCACCCGGGCAGGTATGGGATTCGCAAACGCTGCGAAGCCTTCAATTATGGCACAGTACAGGGCTGTTACTCAAATTCAAACATGATGAAATTTCCTACGATTGAAGATGCTATTGGCAAAACCCCCTTGGTGCGCCTTCAGCGCATGAGCGCGCAAATCTGCCATGAACGCGGCAACGTGATTCTTGGCAAGCTCGAAGGCAATAACCCTGCGGGCAGTGTGAAAGATCGACCAGCGCTTTCGATGATTCAACGCGCCGAGGAGCGCGGCGACATCAAACCGGGTGATACCTTGATTGAAGCCACCTCGGGCAACACCGGCATCGCGCTCGCTATGGCCGCCGCGATCAAGGGCTACAAGATGATGTTGATCATGCCTGAAGATCTGTCGATTGAACGCGCGCAAACCATGAAAGCCTTCGGCGCAGAGCTGATCTTGACGCCCAAAAGCGGCGGCATGGAATATTCGCGCGATTTGGCTGACGCGATGCAAAAAGAAGGCAAAGGCCGCGTACTCGATCAATTCGCCAATCAAGACAACCCGCGCATTCATTATGAAACCACAGGCCCTGAAATCTGGGAGCAGACGGGCGGAAAAATCACGCATTTCGTGAGCGCCATGGGTACGACCGGCACGATCACAGGCGTTTCGCGCTTTCTCAAAGAAAAAAACCCAGCCATTCGCATCATCGGCGCACAGCCTTCCGAGGGCTCGCGCATTCCGGGTATTCGCAAATGGCCCGAGGAATATTTGCCGAAGATTTACGATCCGAAAAACGTGGATGAGCTGATCTACGTGAGCCAAGCGGATGCCGAAGAATCGTGCCGCCAGATGGCGCGAGAAGAGGGTATTTTTGCGGGCATCTCCGCCGCGGGCGCTGGCTGGGTGGCGCAGCAAGTGGCTGCGCGAGAACGCAACGCCGTGATCGTGTTTATCGTCTGTGATCGTGGTGATCGGTATCTCTCTACGGGAGTCTTCCCAGCTTAAGAGTCGTGAGAACCAAAATTTTGAAGTGTTTTAGGCCATTTCCCTGCATAAATACTGCGCAGAGTGCTATGAATTAGATAGTGATTAACATGAGCAAACCATTCCAATTCTGCCCCCAATGCGCCACGCCATTGGCGCTGTCCGCGCAAATGGAAGACGGTGGGATGACTGAGCGCCTGCGCTGCCCGACTTGCGATTTCGTGCATTGGAACAATCCCACGCCCGTGCTCGCCGCTATCGTGCAATACGGCGATCAAATCTTGCTGGCTCGCAATGCCGCTTGGCCGGGCAAGATGTTTGCACTGATTACCGGCTTCATGGAGGCGGGCGAATCGCCACAAGGTGGTATCGCGCGGGAAGTCAAAGAAGAAACGAATCTCAATTGCAGCGAGGTTAATTTGGTGGGCGTGTATGACTTCCAGCGCATGAACCAAGTCATCATTGCTTATCATGTGGTCGCCAGCGGCGAGATACGGCTCTCACCCGAGCTGGCCGAATACAGGCTCTACGATTACGCTGATATCAAATGCTGGCCAGCGGGCACGGGCTATGCCATGGCCGATTGGCTGAAAGGTCGTGGTTTCCAACCACAGTTCGTAGAATGGACAAAACGCTAAAATTACCTCTACTTAGAGAACCCACCATGCACATCGACAAAGAACTCGACACCCGCGGCCTCAATTGCCCCCCTGCCCATTCTGAAAGCCAAAAAAGCCTTGACGGAATTGGCCAGCGGTCAACACATCAAAGTCATCTCCACCGACGCTGGCTCTGTGCGCGATTTTCAAGCCTTTGCCAAACAAACCGGCAACGAGTTGATTGAGCAGCAAACCATTGGCTCAGATTTCATCCATGTGATGCGCAGACGTTAATAAGCTTTTTCTTATCGAAAACACCGGCTGGCCGGCGCAGAATCTGCGCAGCCAGCTATTTTTTTGATAGTAAATCGAATCATTCATTATGTGCTGGTGTTGATTATTTATTAAATTTGATTCTTATAATTGACAAAATTATTGAAATGAATAAAATAAGAATCAAATGTATGAGAATTTACTCGCAATCCCGTTTCTTGAGCCCGAGCTGTTAAAGCCTTTGGGTGAGGATATTCGCGCCCAGCGAAAGGCTTTGAAAATCAGCGCCACAGCGCTCGCAGAAGCGGCTGGTATTTCGCGGGTGACTTTGTATCGGATCGAGCAGGGCGAGGCGAGCGTGGCCATGGGGGCTTATGCGCAAACCTTGCATGCACTTGGTTTGAAATTCACGATAGCGCCAGCGACTACGCAAAACAAACAAGACATCAAGAATTTTGCAGGTTGGATTCCTGCGCGGATTGAGCTGGCGCGTTACCCCGCTTTGGCGCAATTGGCGTGGCAAGTGAGCAGCACCGCGACGCTCAAGCCTTTAGAGGCTTGGGGCATCTACACACGCAATGCCAAGCATTTGCACATGCAGACCTTACAGCCGCATGAGTTGCAGCTGTGGCAAGCGCTGAAGGCTGCGTTTGACGACAGCTGAGCTTATGTTTACCCGGCCGCATCACCAGCGTATCGCGCATGTGCTCTCCAGCTTGAATGCGCCGCTGCTCAAAGCGCATCACTGCCTGTTTGGCGGCGGCACGGTGATGGCGTTGCGTTTTGGTGAATACCGCGAATCACTCGATATTGATTTCTTGGTGTCTGATCTTGCGCATTACCGTGCGCTGCGGCAATTGCTCACCAGCGAGCGTGGCCTGCAAGCCATCGTGCGCGAAGGCGCAGCGCCGCTTGCGCTCCTGCGCGAGATTCGCGCCGATCAATATGGCATTCGCACTTTGGTTCAAGTGCTCGGAGAGCCGATCAAGCTAGAAATCGTGCTCGAAGGCCGCATCACGCTGGATGCGCCCAAGGCACGAGATGAAGTTTGCGGTATCGCCACGCTCACGTCGCGTGACATGGCCACGGCCAAGCTGCTGGCCAACTCCGATCGCTGGGCAGACGATGGCGTGTTCAGCCGCGATGTGATTGATTTGGCCATGATGCAGCCCAGCCTTTCGCTGCTGCGCGATGCGGTGGAGAAAGCGCAAGTTGCGTATGGTGCATCGGTGTGCGCTGATTTGGCCAAAGCCCTCAACGCGCTGGAGCGACGAACGGGTTGGCTTGATCGCTGCATCAAGACCATGGGCATGACGCAGCCCAAGGCACTCGTGTGGCAGCGCCTGCGGCGTTTGCGCAAAGTGCTGCCAACTGTATTGGCTTAACCCAAGCGCTTCATTTGCTCATGCAGTTTTGCCACAGTGGCAGAGAAATCTGCCAAGCGTTTGCGCTCTTGGTCGAGCACGGCGGCGGGGGCTTTGGCGACGAAGGCTTCGTTGCCCAGCTTGTTATTTGCTTTGATGATTTCGCCTTCCAAGCGCGCGATTTCCTTGGCTAAACGCGCTTTTTCAGCGGCGACATCGACTTCGACGAACAATGACAGGCGAGCCTCGCCGACCACGGCGGTGGGCGATGCGCCGCTGGCCTCGGCCCATTCGGATTCCGTGGCGAATACTTTCACATCGGCCAACTTGGCCAAGGCTTTGAGTGTGTCGGCGCTTTGAATGATGAACTCGGCATCACCCGTGACGAGCATCGGCAATCGTTGCGCGGGGCTGACGTTCATCTCGCCGCGCAGATTGCGGCAGGCATCGACGATGGATTTGAGTTTGGCCACATGCGCAATCGCAGCGGGGTCGATCTTCTCGGGCTGGGCTTGCGGGTAACGTGCGACTGCAACTGATGCGCCGCTTAAACCTGCTACTGGCGCAACTTTTTGCCACAGCTCTTCCGTGATGAAGGGAATGATCGGGTGCGCGAGGCGCAGGATGCATTCGAGCGTGCGGATCAGCGTTCTTCGCGTCGCGCGTTGCTGCGATTCATTGCCAGTTTGGATTTGCACTTTGGCAATTTCCAAATACCAATCGCAAAACTCGTTCCACACGAAATCGTAAATTGCGTTGGCCACGTTGTCTAAGCGATAGTCCGCAAAACCTTGCGCGACTTCGGCTTCGACCTGCTGGAGGATCGAGGCGATCCAGCGGTCGGCTTGGCTGAAGCTCATGTAGTTGTGGAACTCGCCACCAGGCTGACACTCGGCTTTGGTGTGATCCTTGAGGCCACAATCGTAGCCTTCGCAATTCATCATCACGAAGCGCATGGCGTTCCAGAGCTTGTTGCAGAAATTGCGATAGCCTTCGCAGCGCTTGCTGTCGAAATTGATGTTTCTGCCCAATGAGGCGAGCGCGGCAAACGTGAAGCGCAGCGCGTCTGCGCCGTAGCCGGGGATGCCTTGGGGGAATTCTTTCTCGGTGTTTTTGCGCACTTGCGGCGCGGTCTCGGGTTTGCGCAGGCCGGTGGTGCTCTTCTTCACCAGCGTATCGAGGTCCACACCCTGGATCAGGTCCACCGGATCGAGCACGTTCCCTTCGGACTTGCTCATCTTCTTGCCCTCGCTGTCACGCACCATGCCGTGGATGTAGACGGTGCGGAACGGCACGCGGCCGGTGAAGTGGGTCGTCATCATGATCATCCGGGCGACCCAGAAGAAGATGATTCGTAGCCGGTGACCAGCACGCTCGACGGCAGGAACAGCTCGAGTTCCTTCGTCTTCGCCGGCCAGCCGAGCGAGGAGAACGGCACCAGC